>SKNJ01000037.1 GCA_007120575.1 Thioalkalivibrio sp. | reverse complement strand
CCATCTCGCCGGTCGCCCCCGCGACCTGGTCGGTCTCCCGTTTCTGCAACTGGCAGGCCTCGCTGCTGTGGCGCACCGCGTCGACCAGCTCGTCGGCGTGGCGCGACAGCTTGCTTGCGGCGTCGCCCATGCGGCCTACCACCGCGCTGGCCTCGGCCTCCAGCATTTGCAGGGCGAACAGGATCTCCCCGGCTTCGTCGGTACGTCCGGTGTAGAGGTACTGGCTCAACGGGTTGTTGCCGATGCGGCGGGCGTGCGCGACGGCGCGACATAGTGGCGAGAGTCCGAGCCAGGCGAGGGCCCCGCCCACCAGCAGGGCGGCCAGGGCAAACGCCAGGGCGGAGGTCATGGCCAGTGGCGTGAACAGCGCGGCGACCAGCAGTCCGGCCAGCATGCCACCGGCGACCGCGCCCAGTGCCCGGGTCTTGATCCCGATTGCGGGCAGGCGCAACGCCAGTGGCAGGCGTCCGGCATTTACCCGGGCATACAGGTTCTCGGCCGCCGCGACCTGCGCGCGCGAGGGCTTGGTGCGAATCGACTGGTATTCCACCGTCTTGCCATCCCGGGTGACCGGTGTGACATAGGCGCTGACCCAGTAGTGATCGCCATTCTTGCAACGGTTCTTGACCAGCCCCATCCACGAGCGCCCGCCCTTGATGGTCTGCCACAGGTCCTCGAACGCGGCCGGTGGCATGTCCGGGTGCCGGACCATGTTGTGATTCTTGCCCAGCAACTCCTCCTCGGAGAAGCCGCTGACCCGGACGAAGTCCGGGTTGACGTAGGTGATGGCCCCCTTCAGGTCGGTGGTCGACAGGATATTGGTATCGTCCGGGTAGTCGGCTTCCTTCCCGGTTACTGGCAGATTGCGTTTCATCGAGCACTCCCCCGTTGAAGTCGGCGTGACGGTCCCCAGAGCCGTCGCCCGACAGTGCCTTGATGTTGTCCTGAATCTGCCGCGTCGCTGTGATCTCTTCCCTGTTGTTGTGTTCTCTTTCTTGTAACCCCTGCGAAACTATCCCATAAAACCCACAAAGGTAAAGCATATATTGCGTGTGAGACCGCCTGCGGGCTGCCGCAACCGGGCGCGGTTATCTTTGTGCGGCGCGTTCGCGTATGATGCAGCGCATCGAACGCCCCGCCCGTCAGCGTACGTTCACCTGATCGGGAGCCCGAGCGGCTCCGAGCATCCCCCTTATTGCGTCTCCCCCGATGGGCGCCCCTCGAGGTTTCGAGCGGCGGGTAGCCGTTGGAGCAGACCATGTCTACTGAACGTTCCTTTGCCGACCTCGGGTTGGCCGAACCCCTTTTGCGTGCGCTGGATTCCGCCGGATACCAGCACCCGACCCCAATCCAGGTCCAGGCCATCCCGGACGTCCTGAAAGGGGGCGACCTGTTGGCCGCTGCCCAGACCGGTACGGGCAAGACCGCTGGCTTCACCCTGCCGATTCTGCAGCGCCTGTCTTCCACGGATGCGCCGCGCGCCGGAAACGGCCGCCCGCGCTGCCTGGTGCTGACCCCGACCCGCGAGCTGGCCGCGCAGGTGCACGAGTCCGTAAAGACCTACGGGCGCAATCTGAAGATGCGCTCGATGACGATCTTCGGTGGCGTGAACATGAACCCGCAGATCAAGGCCCTGCGCGACCGCATGGACATCGTGGTGGCAACGCCGGGACGTCTGCTGGATCACGCCAATCAGAAGACCATCGACCTGTCCGGTGTGGAGATCCTGGTCCTCGACGAGGCCGATCGCATGCTCGACATGGGCTTCATCCGCGACATCAAGAAGCTGATCGCGATGATGCCGAAGAAACGCCAGAACCTGATGTTCTCGGCAACCTTCTCCGACGAGATCCGCAAGCTGGCCAATGGCCTGCTGAACAACCCGACGGAGATCGACATCGCCCCGCGCAACACGGCCGCCGAGAGCGTGCAGCAAAGCGTGCATCTGGTCGAGACCAGCCAGAAGCGCGAATTGCTGAGTCACCTGATCCGCACCAACAACTGGGAGCAGGTGCTGGTGTTTACCCGTACCAAGCATGGCGCGAATCGTCTGGCCGAGAAGCTGTCGAAAGATGGCGTGCGCTCGGAAGCGATCCACGGCAACAAGAGCCAGGCGGCGCGCACCAAGGCCCTGCAGCAGTTCAAGTCCGGCCAGGTGCCGGTCCTGGTGGCCACCGATATCGCCGCGCGCGGGCTGGACATCGACCAGCTGCCGCAGGTGGTCAACTTCGAGCTGCCGAATGTGCCGGAGGACTACGTGCATCGCATCGGTCGCACCGGACGTGCCGGTTCCGCCGGTGCCGCGCTGTCGCTGGTGGATGGCGAGGAGATCAAGCTGCTGAAGGGCATTGAGCGCCTGATCCAGCGCCCGATCGACCGGATCGAGACCGAGGGCTTTGCCACGCCGAAACCCGCCGCCAATGACGGCAACGGCAATCGACCGGGCGGCCGTGGTGGCAAGCCGGGTGGTGGTGCCCGCAGTGGTGCGCCGCGCAATGGCCGAGGCGGAAAGCCCGGTGGTGGTCGCGGCGGCAATGGTCGTCCGTCCGCCAACGGTAACCGGGCAGCGCGCAGCCGCTGACCCGCGTCCGGCTCAACCCGGGCCGTGTGGCGGTGACGGGACCGCGGGCGCTGATCAACCCGCCCGGCTGACGAATGCGCTGGCCGGCGCGGGGTCATGCCGAAGGATGCGGGAGATCCGTTATCCTGAGGCGACCATGAGCGCTTCCGAACCCGCATTCGATCACCCGCGTTTCCTGCGCACGCTGACGCAGTCGCCGGGCGTCTACCAGATGCTGGACGCCTCCGGTTCGGTGCTGTATGTCGGCAAGGCACGCAATCTGAAAAGCCGGGTAGCGAGCTACTTCCGCGGTAGCGACGGGCGTGGCCCGCGCATCCGGTCGATGGTGCAGCAGATCGCGGACATCCGGATCGCGGTGACACATACCGAAGCCGAGGCGCTGCTGCTTGAGGCCAACCTGATCAAGCGCCACCGGCCGCGCTACAACGTCCTGCTCCGCGACGACAAGAGCTACCCCTATATCTTTGTGTCGAACCAGGAATACCCGCGTCTCGGGTTCCACCGGGGGGCCAGAAAGAAGGGTGTGCGCTATTTCGGGCCATATCCCTCCGCCGGCGCGGTGCGCGAAAGCCTGGCATTGCTGCAGAAGCTGTTCCAGGTACGCCAGTGCGAGGACAGCGTGTTTGCGCATCGCAGCCGGCCCTGCCTGCAGTACCAGATCGGGCGTTGTACCGCCCCCTGTGTTGGCTATATCGGCCCCGAGGACTATGCGCGCGATGTAGAGGCCAGCGTCAAGTTCCTGGAGGGGCGCAGCGAGGCGGTGATCGCCGAACTGATGGAACGCATGGAAGGCGCCTCGGCACGCCTGGATTTCGAGCATGCCGCGCGCCTGCGTGACCAGATCGCACGCCTGCGCCAGATCTCGGAACAGCAGTTTGTGGCTGGCGGCGAGGGTGACGCCGACGTGTTCGCGCTGGCCCAGCAAGCGGGTGCCTGCGCAGTGGAGATCTTCTTTGTGCGCAACGGCCAGAACCTCGGCAATACCGAGTTGTTTCCGAACGTGCCGGAGGCGACCGACACCGACGAGATCATGGCCGCGGTGCTGGCCCAGTATTACGCCGGGCGTGAGCCCCCGGCCCGCATCCTGTTGTCGCACGCGCCGCAGGGTGTCGCGGCACTGGAGGCATTCCTGGCCGAGCGCCGGGGCGGGAAGGTGGCGCTGGCGTGGTCGCTGCGGGGCGACCGGGCACGCTGGCTGGAGATGGCCCAGCGCAATGCCGAACTGGCCCTGCAGACGCGGATCGCCAGCCAGGCCGGCCAGACCGCGCGCCTGGACGCCCTGACCACGGAACTGGGCCTGGAACAGCCGCCGAAGCGTATGGAGTGCTTCGATATTTCGCATACCGGTGGCGAGGGAACGGTCGCGTCCTGCGTGGTGTTCGGTCCGGACGGGCCGCTCAAGTCCGACTATCGCCGCTTCAACATCGAGGGGATCGAACCGGGTGATGACTACGCCGCGATGCATCAGGCCCTGAGCCGGCGGTTCGCGCGGTTGAAGAGGGGCGAGGGCCAGGAACCCGATCTCCTGTTCATTGATGGTGGCAAGGGGCAGGTGACCCAGGCGCTGAATGTGCTGGCGGATCTGGGTCTGGATCACATCCGCGTGATCGGGGTGGCCAAGGGCGAGGACCGCAAGCCAGGCATGGAAACCCTGATATTGAGCGGGGTGGAGGGCCCCTCTATACTGCCGGCGCAGTCCGGCGCACTGCACCTGATCCAGCAGATCCGCGACGAGGCGCATCGCTTCGCAATCACCGGGCACCGGGCGCGGCGCGCAAAGGCCCGCAAGGAATCCACCCTGGAGGCCATCCCCGGGCTGGGGCCCAAGCGGCGCAGCGCCCTGCTCAGGCATTTCGGCGGGCTGCGCGGAGTGAGCCGGGCCGGGGTCGAGGAACTGGCCAAGGTCCCCGGTATCCATCGCCGGCTGGCGCAGGCGATCCACGACCAGTTCCACGAGGGCTGAGAGCGCATGTTTCCGCAACTGCCAACCTGGCTGACCTGGTCGCGGATCGTGATGATCCCGTTGCTGGTGCTGTGCTTCTACGCCTTGCCGATGCCGGTGGCCGGGGTAGCCGCCGCGCTGATCTTCGCGCTGGCCGGGCTGACCGACTGGCTGGACGGCTTTCTTGCACGGCGCTGGAAGGTCACCTCGCGCTTTGGTGCGTTCCTCGACCCGGTCGCCGACAAGCTGATCGTGGCCGCGGCCCTGGTGCTGGTGGTCCACCACAACTCGGGCCTGGGCCTGGCGCTGGCGGCGATCGTGATCATCGGGCGCGAGATCGCGATCTCCGCCCTGCGCGAATGGATGGCCGAGGTCGGTGCCAGCGCCCGGGTCGCGGTCTCGTGGGTTGGCAAGGTCAAGACGACCGCGCAGATGGTCTCCATCTTCCTGTTGTTGTGGGCCGAGCCGATTCTCGGGCTGCCGACCTTCCTGCTCGGCGAATGGCTGCTGTACCTGGCCGCGCTGTTGACCCTGGTCTCGATGGTCCAGTACATGCTGGCCGCTGCCCGCGACCATTGATTGGCATTGCCCGGCCAGGGCAATGGTGCGCCCCGGCGTTGCCCGGCGCCGGGGTCGCCCATGGAGATCGCCACGTCGCTGCGCGCCTCGCGATGACAGGGGGTGTTCGCGGCATCGGCTGCCTATACTGAGACTGGAGTCTGGACATATACCGGTCCGGGGGCGTGGCAGACAGCCTGGAAGTCCCGGACCGCAGGACGGGAGGTCAGGCATGCGGGTCGGCGAATTCTGTAACCGCGAGGTGATCGTCATCTCCGGCGACGCGTCGGTGAAGGTGGCTGCGGAACTCATGCGTCAGCAACACGTGGGGGCCGTGGTGCCGGTAGAGCCGCGCGCTGGTCGCCGGGTCCCGGTCGGGCTGCTGACCGAGATGCTCGAACGGGTGGCCGGCGGGGTCGAGTTGCAGCGTGCCCGCAAATCCCGGCGGCGGCCCTGATTGGCGTCCGGGTCGACACGGTCGGTTCGCGAGAGGCCTGAGCGGGTGTCCGCGCGCGAACGTGCATCCGGGGGCGGTTTCGCCTATCGGGTTCGCTGGCTGGTGCTGGGTTTGCTCCTGCTCGCGGGGTTGGCGGCAAGCGTGTGGCTGGTCGACCCCGCGTGGCTGCTGGAGCACGGACAGACGGTGGCCGAAAAACCCTGGGTCACTCCGGCACTGGTCCTGGTGATGGCCCTGCTGTTTGCCCTGGCCCTGCCGGGTTCGCTGTTATTCTGGATGATCGCGCCGTTCCACGCACCGTGGATTGCCGTCCCGTGGCTGCTTGCCGGCAGTGTCGGCGGCGCGCTGGGTGCCTATCTGGTCGCACGTTATCTGGGTTGGGGGCAGCGGCACGCTCGCGAGCGCGGGGGTGCGTGGCTGGTCCGGGTACTGCGCGCACGCGGTGACTTGCCCACCCAGATGGCCATGCGGGTATTGCCGGGTTTCCCGCATTCGCTGGTGAACTACGCGGGCGGATTGCTGAAGCTCCCGCTGGGCACGTTTTTGCTGGCGGCGCTGCTGGGGCTCACAGTGAAGTGGGGCGTGTATGCCAGTGCCGTGCACGGGGCGGTGGAGGCGGTGGAGACCGGGGATGCCCTGCAACCGCGAATCCTGTTGCCGCTGGTGCTGCTGGCATTCCTGCTGGTGACCGGGGCCGTGATACGCCGGTGGTGGACACGCTCCGGAGACCTTCCGCGGGATACATGAGCGGCGTTGTCCCGATCGGGCAACCATCGCGCAAGGGAGAGACAATGGACGAGTTTCTGGAGATGGCGCTGGATGAGGCGCGTACCGGCATGGCCGAGGGCGGTATCCCGATCGGGTCGGTGCTGGTGCACCGGGGTGAGGTGATTGGCCGGGGACATAACCGCCGGGTACAGCGCGACAGCGCGATCCTGCATGCCGAGATGGACGCGCTGGAGGCGGCCGGCCGCCAGCCGGCGGCCACCTACCGCGAGTGCACGCTGTATACCACGCTGTCGCCGTGTCCGATGTGCAGTGGCGCCATCGTGCTATACGGCATCCCGCGGGTGGTCATTGGCGAGAACGAATCGTTCCATGGCGAGGAGGAATGGTTGCGCGGCCACGGGGTCGAGGTCACG
Organism: Thioalkalivibrio sp.; assembly: GCA_007120575.1. Taxonomy (GTDB): domain Bacteria; phylum Pseudomonadota; class Gammaproteobacteria; order Ectothiorhodospirales; family Ectothiorhodospiraceae; genus Thioalkalivibrio. Next base: position 2,995 of record SKNJ01000037.1, on the reverse strand, counting down.
GTGATCCGCGACCCGGAATGCCGGCGTCTGATGCGCGATTTCATCGACACGCATCCGGAACTGTGGCACGAGGATATCGGGCACGACTGTCCCTGATCGCGCGGGCATGCCACGCTCCCCGAGCGCGCCTTTGGGGGTTGCGTCCGGAGGTCGCTACGGCGCGACGATCTCCGCGGGCGGCCCCGGCGCTGGCCGGGACGAACGTCAGGGGTTTCGTTGGGAGGTTGCCACGGCCCCTGCGGGGCCTCGCAATGACGGGGGCAGGAAGAAGCACCGTCATCGCGGCCGCTGGTGCGCGGCGATCTCCGTGGGCGGTCCCGGTGCCAGTCAGTCCGGGCGCGGGTCAGGGCGTGTCGGGGACGCTGGCGGCGCGCCGGGACCTGGCGGGTCCCGGGTAGCGGGTGCGGTCCTCGAGCAGGGTCGAGAGCGGTCCCGGTTGGCCGAACAGGAAACCCTGCATGACCGGACAACCCAGGTCATGGAGATAGTCGTAATGCAGCCGGGTTTCGACGCCCTCGGCCACGATGTTCATGTGCAGGCCGCGCGCCATCGAGACGATCGCGTTGACGATACAGGCCTCGTCCTCGCCGCAGATCGTGTTGGTAAAGCTGCGGTCGATCTTGAGGGTGTGGACTGGCAGTTTCTGCAGGTAGCCCAGCGACGAGTAGCCGGTGCCGAAGTCGTCGACCGCGACCTGGATGCCGGCGGCGCACAGGGCGTTCAGTTTCTCGACCGTCTGGTGGGCATCGCTCATCAGCAGGCTTTCGGTGATCTCGACCTCCAGCAGGTGCGGCGGGAAGTCGGCTTGCTTCAGGGTCTCCAGGATGGTCTCGACGAAGTCCTCGCGTTCCACCAGTACTGGCGACAGGTTGACCGCCAGGCGCATCTCCGGCATGCCATTGCGCTGGCACTGGCGCACCTCGTGTACCGCCCCCCGCAGGGTGAGCCGGTCCAGCTCGACGATCATGCGGGTGTCCTCGGCGATCGGGATAAACTCGGTGGGGCCCAGCAGGCCACGGGTGGGATGGTCCCAGCGCACCAGGGCCTCGACTCCGATCATCTGCCCGCTGGCGGCGTCGACCTGGGGTTGGTACAGGATGAGAAACTCTTCGCGCTGCAGGGCGCGGCGCATGTCCTGCTCCACCTGCAGGCGCAGCGGCGTGCCCCCGCCCATCGCCGGGTCGAACAGGCGCACACCGTTCTTGCCGGTCTTTTTCTCGTGGTACATCGCGATATCGGCACTCTTGATCAGGGCGTCGAGCGTGCGCCCGGCATCGGGATAGACCGCGATACCGATACTGGCGCCGACATACAGTTCGTGGTCTCCCAGATGGAACGGGGTGCTCAGGCAGTCCAGGATCTTTTCCGCGACCTGGAGGGCCGCCCCGGTGTCGGGGAGGTCCGGGAGCAGCAGGGTGAATTCGTCGCCGCCGAAGCGTGACAGGGTGTCGCCCTTGCGGATGCCGCCTTGCAGCCGTTGTGCCACGGCCTGCAGCAGGCGGTCGCCGACCGTGTGTCCGAGCGAGTCGTTGATGACCTTGAACCGGTTGAGGTCGATGAACATTACCGCCAGGTGGGCCGCGCTGCGCTCGGCCTGGCTGATCGCGACATCGACCCGGTCGCGGAACAGGGCGCGGTTGGGCAGCCGGGTCAGCAGATCATGGTAGGCCTGGAAATTGATGAAGGCCTCGGATTCCTTGCGATCGGTGATGTCGCGCGCGGTACCGTAAATCCGGTCGTCCACGGTGTCGGCATCGGTCCCCGGCGGGGTCGGCCACACGGCGAGCTCGAAATGGCGCGGCCCGCGCCCGGCGTGGCGCGGCTTCAGCGCGACTTCGATGGAACGGATGTGGGCGTGCGCGCGGCCGGCCTGCTGGAAGAAGTATTCGCCCTTGTCGTGGTCCGCGGGGTCGATCAGATCCAGGATCGTGCTGTCCATGACCTCCTGGTGGGTGTATCCCAGTAGTTCATGCACCCGCGAGTTGACGAACCGAAAGCGGCCGTCGTGATCCAGAATGAACACGATATCCGGCGAGTTGTTGACGATCAGGCGGTGCAGGCGCTCGGATTTTTCCAGCCGTGCACGCATCTCGCGGTTGGCATCCTCCAGGTGCTTTTTCTGCAGTGCGTTCTGTACCGTGGCCAGCAGTTCCTCCGGCTGATAGGGCTTTTTCAGGTAATCGTGGGCACCCTCGCGCAGCGCGCCGGCGACGTCGTCGACGCTGGAGTTGCCGCTGATTACCACAGTCAGGGTTTCCAGTTCGGCGGCGCGCATGAAGCGCAGTACGTCGCGTCCGTCCAGTTCCGGCATGCACAGGTCGAGCAGCAGCAGGTCGTAGTGGGCGTTGCGCAGGCGCTCGATGGCGGCACCACCGCCGGACGCCGTATCGATCGTCAGCCCCTGGGTGGCCAGCAGGCCGCGGACGCTTTCGAGCAGCCGGGGGTCGTCGTCCGCGACCAGGATGCGTGGGGTACGTGCGGGCACGGGTTTGGACTCGGTCATCGCGACCTCTTGTGGTTCAGATCAGGTCCATGGGCGTGTTCATCCCTGATGATGCCCGGGTGCACGTCCAGTGGATGCGTCGCGCTGCGGGAGGCCGATCTCGAAGCGAGTCCCTTCGCTTTCGCTGGTGCATTCGAGGGTGGCGCCGATCTCGTCCGCCAGGCGTTTGGCGATGCTCAGACCGAGCCCGGAATGGCCCTCGCCCTTGGCGGAGGCAACCGGCGCGAACCGCGCATCGCGCACCTCCGCGGGCAGACCCGGGCCATTGTCGGAGATTGCGAGCAGCGTGATCCGGCGACCGTTGATGGTGACCGGTGCACGGGTCTCGACGCGGATCTCGCCACCGTTGTCCAGGGCCTCGGCTGCGTTCTTCAGCACATTGGTCAGGATCTGCCGGACATGATCCGCGGGGACGGTCAGGGGCGGATCCGCGGCTGTCAGGTCCAGGTGCAGGTGGATACCGCGGGTCCGACACAGCGAGCCGTCGACAAT
>SKNJ01000012.1 GCA_007120575.1 Thioalkalivibrio sp. | reverse complement strand
TGTTCCTGCAACTGGCCGTCCCAGAGGATATCGATCGGGCTGTCGTGATCGAGGCGGGCGCTGAAGAAGCGCCCGTTGAAGCCGGAGGCCATGACCACCTCGCCCGATTCAAGCAGGCGCACCGGCTCTTCGCCGTCCTCCCACCAGTGGATCTCGCCGGCCAGGGTATCGAGTCGGCGCAGTGCCAGGTCCAGCCCGCGCCGGGTGCTGAGGACATTGTAGAGTTCGGCGCGCGGGACCCCCAGCGAGCGCAGGGCCCATTCCAGGTTCCCGGCGGGGCTGGCCTGCAGCGCCCGGCGGCCGGGGAATTCTTCGAGATCGAACAGGTGCTGCAGCTTGCGGGGGCGCACGCTGCCGAACGCCCGCCGATCGTAGGCGATGACCGTAGCGTAGACCGTATGGGTGACCGCGCAGCGGGCGCGCGCGCCGGGCAGGAAGTCGTCATTGGCGGGGGTACCGTCGGCACCGGGAGGCAGTTCGAGGTCGTGCAACGGTTGCAGCAGGCCGGCCTCGCAGGCGGCCATGGCCTCGCTCATCGACATGTCCACGAGGTCTGGCGGGTCCGCGCGACGCAGGATGTCCAGCCCTCCTGCGTAGGGGAGGGTTGTGACCGGTCGTTCGTGCTCCCGGGTATAGGGGGTGAACAGCGTGGCCTGCTGGGCGGCCTGGTAGCTGCCGCCCCAGGTGGCGATCACCAGCGGCTCCGCCTGTTGTCCGGTCGCGTCCACGGCCAGCACGAGCAGGAGCAGCAGGAAAGTCCGGCTAACGCGTCGCATATTCTTCCTGTCGCATGTCGTCCAGGATATCCAGGTAGGCCCGGATCAGATCGGATTCGAATACCGTGCCCAGCAATCGGTTCCCGGGGTCCACCACCGCGACGCCCTCGCCGACAAAGTCGCGCAACAGGTTCATCGCGTCCCAGACCGTGGTCTCGGCGGTCATTACGATCTCGTCGTGCCCGCGGTAATCCCGCGCGGGGGCGCCTTCCGCTACGTCCAGCAGGCGTTGCAGGCGCAGGGTGCCGGCATGCTTGCCGTCGGCATCCACCAGATGACAGTAGGTGGCATCGGCACGCTGCATGGCGCGTCGGGCATCGCCCACGCTGGCGCTGGCGGCGGCCGTCACATGCCGGGTGCTGACCAGCTCGGCGATGGTCGACGCGGCCAGCAGGGCCTTGCTGCGCCCGCGCGAGAGGTCCAGGTCGCGGTCGCGGAGCTGGCGATCGAAGAACGAGCGGCCGAAGATGCGCGACGCCACCAGATTGGCCAGGGCCACGCTGGCCAGGGCCGCGATGGTGAGCTCGTAGCTGCCGGTCAACTCGAACACGATCACCACGGTGGTCAGCGGGGCCCCGATGACCGGGGCGGTTACCGCGACCATGCCGCATACCGCGAACACCACGATGGCAGAGAGGTCGCCGCCGAACAGCAGTCCCAGCAGGGTGCCGAACAGGGCCCCGAACAGGCTGCCGATCACCAGGGCCGGACTGAACACGCCGCCGGAGAAGCCCATCCCCAGGCACCAGGCGGTGGCCAGCAGCTTGAGTACCAGGACCAGCAGCAGTTCCCAGTGGGCGTAGGCGCCCTCGATAAAGGCGAAACGCAGGGTCTGGGCCCCGACGCCCAGAATGTCCGGTACCCAGAGGGCGACCAGCCCCAGGCCCATACCCGCCAGGGCCGGCTTGGTGACGTCGGGCAGCGGGAGGCGTTGCGCCATGCGTCCGACCCCAAGGATGGCGTGCATGTACGCCACGGCGACCAGGGCACTGGCGATCCCGAGCACCGGGAACAGGGCGAATTCCCACAGGTGGGCGACCTCGGCGGCCTCGATCTGGAACAGTGGGGGTTGCGTCAGGACCGCGTTGGCGACCACGTAGCCGGTGATCGCGGCGAGCGCGACCGGGGCGAAGGCACGCAGTGCATAGTGGCGCAGGATGACCTCGTGGGCGAACAGGATCCCGGCGATCGGCGCGTTGAACGCGGTCGCGATGGCGGCGGCCACGCCGCAGGCGATCGCGATATTGGCGACCGTGACATCCGAGCGCAGCAGGCGGGCCAGGAGGGCGCCCAGCGAGCCGCCCATGTGTACCAGCGGGCCGTACTGGCCGACCGATGCCCCGCTGCCCAGCGATACCAGGCTGGATACGCCGGTGACCAGCGCCGGGCGGGTCGGGAGGTGCCCCTGGCGGATCTGTACCGCGGCGATCACCTCGGCGGGCCCATGCGGGCGCTGTTCGCGGATCCAGCGGTGCAGGTAGCCGACCAGCAGGCCCCCGAACGCCGGGACGGCCACCGTGGCCAGCGGCAGCCAGAGTCCTTCCGGGGCCATCATGCGGGCACGCGGAGAGACCAGCAGCCATTCGTTGAGCCAGCCGATCGCGGCCACGAAGGCATTGGCCAGGAGCGCCCCCGCCAGCCCGGTCAGCAGGCCCAGCGCCACGACCCGTGCGACCTGGGCCCAGGCTTGTCCGGGGGCCGGCGACTCCGGGGTTCGGGATGGGGG
>SKNJ01000058.1 GCA_007120575.1 Thioalkalivibrio sp. | reverse complement strand
AGCATCAGATCCACGCCCATGGCCTCGGCGGTGAGGTCGATCATCGCCTCCTGCAGCAGAGTCTTGGGGCCGTTGCTCAGGCAGGCGTCGTCCAGCGCCAGCAGGATTTCGCCGCGCCAGTCCGGAGCCGCGGCCTGCGCGAGGCTCCGGGCCAGGATCACGACGATCCCCATCGCAGGTTCGATGTCCTCTGGCGGCAGGTCCCCCAGCCAGGTTCGCCAGTGATCGGCGGCCCTGTGGATGTCCCCCGCGAGCGCGGCTTCCGCCGCCGAGGGGGTCGGGGCGGACCCGATCGCCCGAGGTGGTTGCGAGGCACCGCGCCCGAGCACCAGGAAGGCGCAGGCGAGGGCGGCGATGCGGTCGCGGGCCGGCCAGTGCTCTGGGTCGGCCCCGTGCTCGTCCAGGACCCGCGCTCCGAGCGGCTGGACCTGCTCCACCTCGAACCGGGGCCGCGCAGCCTCTTCCTCCGCGAGCTGGCGCCGGGCGGAGGCCGACCCGGCGAGCCGGACGATGCCGCCCGTCAGGCCGGCCACGAGCCGGACTACCCCGGCGAGCAGCCAGAAGATGCCGGCGAACAGCGCGTATATGCCCTGTATCGCCGCGGCGTTGTAACCGCGAAGCTGGATTCCCGCAATCTTCGCCGACGAGCGCCCCGGGCGGATCCAGTTGAACGCCCCGAGCGGGGTCCGGGTGGAGACGCTGACGCCGGATTTCGACAGGTTCAACTTGGCCGCATCCGAGCCATAGCGTCCGCGCAGGATGAAGCGACCATTCTGGAGGGCGACCTGCGTGTTCTTCGCCAGGCGTGTGGACACCCGCACGCCGTGGTTGGTGTTGCCGGTCAGATTCACGCCCGCGGCCCGAGTCTGCGCCCGCAGCGACAGACCGCCCGTGCGGCTGGCGCGCAGATAACGTCCGGTATGCTCGATGCGCTTCTGGCGCCCGTCGCGGTCCTTTTCGCCGACCTTCAGCAATGCCATGGCGTCCTCGTCCTTAACCCGGATGTTTCATGAATTACACGCGCCCTCGCTGGTCTCTTGTCCGCACAGGGGATTTTCCTCAGTCGGCCGTATCGCCCAATACGGTACTCCCTCGGAAAATCCCCTGTGCGGCCGATATCCTGCGCGATCATCACGCGAATTCATGAGACATCCGGGTTAAGAATGGCCTTGGGCCTTGGGCATCCGATCAGACGCGCGTTGCAGACCCGGGCCGGTGCGTCGCCGTCATCAGCGCGCGCCCGCGGCTCTCGTCGCATCGACCACACTATGCGGCCCGCTGCCGCGAAACAATGGCCTCCCAGCCCGGTTGCGCGCGTCACGCCCACGCAAGCCGGGAGGCGGCACGGGGGTGTGGGTACCGGGACGGGCGATCGTTTCGCAAACACCGCGTCTGCGGGGTAATGTTTCTGTCAGGAAGATACAGGCCTGCGGATGGTTCGGGCACTCGCGCTCGGGCTCGGGCTCGGGACAGGGACCGGGAGCAGGTCGGGGAGGGGGCACATGGATGAAGTCGTTTTGTGGCGACGGCGGGAGAATCTGACCGTTGCGGTGATCTTGATCGGGATGCCGCTACTGGCCCTTGGCCTGGTGGCGTGGATGGTCCCCGGAGAGGGGGCGGACGGCCTCGGCACGCTGCTGCAGGTGATGTGGGAGGAAGATCCGGTCAACCTTGCGGGGCTGCTGGTCCTGGGCGTGGTGGTGATCGCGAGCCTGCCGTTTTTGCGGCGGTACGAGCAGCGCGCGCGCCTGCGGGTCGGCGCGAACGGGATCCGGTTCGAGTCGGGTCTGGGCGGCTGGATCGGGCAACTGCTGGAACGGGGCTGGCCGCTGCACTGGGACGGGGTGGACGAGGCGGTGCTGCATGCGGGCCCGCAGGGGCGCAACTGGATGCTGTCGCTGAGGGGCCGCGACGGGCGTATGCGGCAGCTCCGGCTCGAAGCGTGGCGGACGCCGGGCGATACGGACACGGTACTGCGGCCCCGCTGGCAGCGGGTTCGGCAGGAGGAGTTGCAGCGCCTGTTGTCCTCGCATCCGGTGCTGCGCTGGGTACAGGCAGCAGGGGTGCCGGTGTCGCTGTCCGAGCGCCCGCCGCGGGTGGGGCTGGGGACGGCCGGGAGTGTGGATCTGACGACCGTTCCGCAGGGCAGGTTCGCGATCGGTGCGCTGGCGTTGCTGGGTGGCTACGGCCTGGTGGATGGCTTTGTGTTCCAGACGTGGGGCTATGCCGCGTCCGTCCCCTGGCACTGGCTGGCAGCGGGCGGGGTCGTTGCAGCACTGCTGGCCGGCGCGGTGCTTGCCCGCAGCCGCCTGCCGCTAGCCGAGCGGGGTGGTCTGGTGCTGCTGATCGCGGGTGCCGGGGTCCTGGCCGCCTATCCGGGTTCCCTGCGCCTCAACGCCCTGACCGACGTGGCGGGACCGGTGATCGTGGAATATCACCTGGAGCAGGGGGGAAGGCTGGTGACTTCCGGGGCGGACGGGCCGACGCTGGTGGCACCGATCGATGCACCGT
>SKNJ01000329.1 GCA_007120575.1 Thioalkalivibrio sp. | reverse complement strand
GACCGCATCGGAGGGATGGTCGAGGAGCTCTCACAGGTCTTCGGCGATACGCTGGGCAAGCGATTCGAGCTTGATGAGGCAGATCGGCGCGTTGACCCGTCGCGTCAGCGCTTCTACAAGCGCTGGCTGTGGAAGATGGCGGCCTGGTACCGGCGCACCACCCCGGAGCACAGTGCCGCTTTCGAACGGCGCATGCATTCCCGTCAGCAGATTCATGACGTGCTTGCCGCTGCCTGGCAGTCGCACCCGGACCGGGTCATTGCGCTCCACAATCGACTCGAGCGCTACAAGGACCACCTGCGTCAGACCGAACTGCGCGAAGCGCTGGCGCATTCGTTCGATACCCCGGTTCGCCAGCGCCTGATTCGCCTGCGAATGACGCTGTATTCGGTGCTGATGGCGCCCCTGGCGCTATTCGGGATGGTCCATAATCTGGTTCCCTATCTTGTGACCAAGACGCTCTCGCAGCTCAACCGTGACGAGGCCGTGCGTGCCTTCAGCTACTTCGGGTTCGGTCTGCTCACTTTCGGTGCGACCTATTTCCTGATTGGCATGTGGTTGTGGCGTTACACCGACTTCGGTCTGCTCTGGTCGCTGGTCTACCTGGCTGCGCTGCCGCCGACCGGGTTCGTCGCCTTGCGCTATCGACGCAACGTGCTGGTTTATCGTGACCGTATCCTGGTTCGCACGATCTTTTTCAACCGCCAGGAGCTCGTCGATCTGCTGCGGCGAGAACGCCGCCTGTTGCATGACCAGTTTCTCGCGCTGTTTGAGAAAGGGCCCTGACATACAAACGAGTTGCAGGCTGTTAAAGTGATGGATCGACAATTTCGGGGAGTGTGTTGATGCCGGAAACCAGAGCGCTGACAGCCGATCAGGTCTATCGCTCCTGTCCGCTGGACCGACTTGACTTCGACACTACTGAAAGCCTGGAGGCCTTGAGTCTGCCGCATGGACAGGAGCGCGCCGTCCGCGCTCTCGAGTTCGGCGCGGGAATCGAGAATTCCGGCTTCAATCTGTTCGTGCTTGGCCCGCGTGGAACCGATCGCCACGCCCTGGTCCGGCGCGTTCTCGGCGAGCGTGCCGCCGTTGAGTCAGTGCCGCCGGACTGGTGCTATGTCTACAACTTTCAGTCACCCGACAATCCCTGCGCAATCGATCTGAAAACTGGTGATGGCCGTCGCCTGCATCGTGACATGGAAGGTTTCGTCGACGAACTGCGCACCGGTGTGCCGACGGTGTTCGAAAGCGAGGAATACCAGAGCCGCATGCAGGAGTTGCAGGAAGAGATCGAGCACCGTCAGCAAGAGGGCATTGCCGAGATCGGCGAAGAGGCGAGCGAGAGTGATATCGCCCTGATCAACACGCCGTCCGGTTTTACGCTGGCGCCGATGCGCGAAGGCGAAGTGCTCGATCCTGAAGAATACGAAAAGCTTTCGGAGGAGCATCGAGAGCGTATCGAGAAGAAGGTGGCCGAGTTGCAGAAGAAGCTGCAACAAACCATTCAGCGCATTCCGCGCCTGCGCAAGGAACTTAAAAACCGCATTCGTGCGCTCAACGAGGAGATGATGCTGTTTGCGTTGGGCGCTCCCATGCGTGAGCTCAAGGAGCGCTGGTCGCACGAGGAAAAGATCATCGAACATCTTGATCGGGTGAGAGAAGATATCGTCGAAAATGCCGGTGCATTCCGCGGCGGACGCGGTGGTGGTCCTCCTGATGAACTGCTGGATCGTTACCGGATCAACCTGCTGGTCGACAATGCCGATCTTGATGGCGCCCCGCTGGTCTACGAGGACTTGCCCAATCACCATCACCTGGTCGGAAGTATTGAACACCAGGTTCGTAATGGAGCGCTCTACACAGAGTTCTCGTTGATCCGGGCCGGTGCGCTGCACCGCGCCAACGGCGGTTACCTGATTCTTGATGCCCGCCGTGTGCTGACCCAGCCGATGGCCTGGGAAAGCCTCAAGCGTGTGCTGTTTTCGCGCTCCATTCGCATTGAGTCGCTTGAGCGGCTCTATGGATTGGTCAGTACGGCCAGCCTGCAGCCGGAGCGCATCCCGCTGTCGATCAAGGTGGTACTGATCGGCGAACGCAGTCTCTACTATCTGCTGGCTCAGTACGATCCCGACTTTCTTGAGCTGTTCAAGGTCGAGGTTGATTTGGAAGACGAGTTCGACATCAGCGACGACACCCTGATGCTCTACACGCGCATGTTGGCCACATTGGCGCGAGAGGCGGGCCTGCCACCGCTGGATCGGGGGGCGGTTGCCCGCATGATCGAACATGCCGGGCGTCTGTCGGCCGATCAACTCAAACTCACCGCCAGCGACCGGGTGCTGCGCGACATCCTGATGGAAGCAGGTCACTGGGCCAGCGATGCCGGCAGTGAATGCATCGGTTCTGAGCATGTCCAGCGCACCATCGACGAACGCTATTCGCGGGCCGATCGGCTGCGTCGCCGCAGCCTGGAGCAGTTCCGGCGCGGTACGGTGTTGCTGTCGACGACTGG
>SKNJ01000042.1 GCA_007120575.1 Thioalkalivibrio sp. | reverse complement strand
CCGTGCGCCGCATCCATGCATTCATCCTCACCGCGTTCGTGTCCCTGCTGCTCGCCACCGGCCTCGCCCACGCGACCGACGACGCGCCGCTTACCGCCTCCGACATCCAGCGCTGGGCCGACACCATGCAGGGCATTCGCCAATGGGCCGAAGACCACTCGGACCGCGCCGACGAACTCGGGGACGAAGGCGATTTCATGGCCATGCAGTCCTTCTTCGCGGACATGCAGGCCGCCAACGAGGCCATCCTGCAGCGCCACGGCTTCGAGTCCCAGCAGGAATGGAACGCCATTGGCAACCGCATCGGACAGGCCTACATGGCCCTCGGCATGCGCGACATGCTGGAGCAGATCGAATCCTCGCTCGCGGAACAGCCCGCCGAGCCCGATCACCCGCAGCAGCAGATGATGCGCGAACAAATGGAGCAGCAGATCACCCGTATGCGCGCCCAGATCGACGAGGTCCCCAGCGGGGACATAGAAGCGGTCACCGCCGAACGCGAAACCCTCGAACGGGTGTTCAGCCTCGACTGAACCCGCCCAGCGGCCACCACACCGGCGCGGCCGTTCCAGTCTTGCTCAAACCATTCGGGTAGTCCCCGGCACCCGCCCCGGCCAGCGCCCGGGTCGCCCACGGAGATCGCCACGTCGCTGCGCTCCTCGCGATGACAGTGCTTCTTGCCCCCCGTCATTGGGAGGCCCCGCCAGGGGCCTTGGCACACGAACGGCCGCTGGCCGGCCCGAGGGGCGAGCGCGGCGAGTACTCTCCCAACAAGAAATCATGGGTGTCCCTTTTCCACGGCGCCTTTTCCACGGCGGTGTCCGTCGGGTCAGCCGTTCGGGATCTCCATGGGAACCCTGGCCTCCGGCGGCACAAGCCTCATCAGTTCGGTCAGCCGGCTGACGGAAATCTGATACTGGCCGTTGCTCGGCTTTGGCTTCCGTTCGAATTGCCGCCAGACAATCTCGCCCGGCCCGTTATAGATCTCTGCGAAACCGCCCTCCCGATCCAGCCGAAGCACCAGCAGATGCTCCGGCCCACTACGCAGGCCCACCCTCGTGCCCTGAGTCGCCTTGATCTCGATCTTCCGTCCATCCTTGACCGCATCCACGCCGGGCGACGACGCGCGGAGAAGCTCCAGCCCGTAGTGATACGCTGCAAGACACTCGCCCAGACTCCCAACAAGATGCCCATCCGGCGTGAAATGTCTGCCAGGAAACATCGCTTCCAGCTCCCCGACAACCCGATACAACTCCCCCACCAGTCGCGGCAGGTGCTCCCTGTCCATATCAATCCTCTCGGCCTGTCCAGGACCCGATTTGGCTCACCCGAATCATCCGCGTGAATCCGACGCAGGAGCGGCCCCGGCCACGAACACAACGGCAGGCCTCAGCAAGTGCCGCGTTCGAACACAAGCGCACTCCAGCGCCGTTACACATCGAACATCCACCTGGGGATGCCGCCGATACCGGACCATGACCGGCACAACATGCCACATCCAGGATCGGTGACGCCCGTCCGACACGTTTCACCACCGGCGCATTGGCGCCAGGGCGATACACGTGCTATCCGTACGGGGGAGACCTTCCCACAACGCTTGCCCCTTCCGGGCCAGGCCACGCAAGGAGCATCGCATGGGCATCGAAGTCACTGGCATTCTGGGCCTGATCTGGCTGCTGATCATCATCTGGGCGATCGTGCGTACCGCGCAAAGCCCTGCCACCCCCATGGTGAAGGCGCTGTGGATCCTGGTCCTGCTGTTCCTGCCCCTGGTAGGCCTGATCGCCTGGCTGCTACTCGGACCCAAATAGCCACCCACACAACCGCGGCCGCACCTCTCGGCCCCGGGTCCCGTGACCCCGGTCCCCTGCCATCCTTCTCGCTGCCCCCACCGAGCAGGTTACGGCACGGGCGATAGCAACGAGATCCGCAAATCCTCCGGGGCATCTTCGGGAAGTGCCTGGGCGTAGCCAACGCCGGGCAAGTACCGGAACACAACGCCGGTCCACCCGCGCCCGCTGGAAACCGCCCACAAGAAGTCATGGGTGCCCCCTTTTTCGGCTTGTGGGTGTCCCCTTTTTCGTTGGGTGTCCCCTTTTTCGGTTTCGTTGGGTGTCCCCTTTTTCGGCTTGGTGTTATTGCTCGAAGCGGTGGACCATCGCCTTCAGTTCGACCGCCTCGGCTTTCATGCGCGCGCTGGAGTCACGCGCATGGGCGGAGACCGAGCCGGTTTCGGTAGCCACATCACGAATGGAGGTCACATTGCGGTTGATCTCCTCGGAAACCGCACTCTGTTCCTCCACGGCCGTGGCGATCTGGGTGTTCATCTCGGTGATCTGGGCAACGACCTCGCGAATGGTGGTCAACGAATCGCCCGCCGCCTGCGCTTTTTCCATCCCGTCGGCGGCCTGCTCCTGACTGGCGCGCATCGCGGACATCGCCTCGCGCGCGCTGGATTGCAGGGTCTCGATCATGTTGCGGATGGTCACAGTGGATTCGTCGGTGCGCTGGGACAGCGAACGCACCTCGTCCGCCACTACCGCAAAACCGCGGCCGTGCTCACCGGCACGGGCGGCCTCGATGGCCGCGTTCAGTGCCAGCAAGTTGGTCTGTTCGGCGATCTCGCGGATCACGCCCAGGATCTTGTCGATCTCCTCGGTGCTGGCCTCCAGCTTGCCCAGCTTCTCGGCCGTGGACTCGACCTCCGCCGCCATGCGGTTGATCGCGGACACCGTATCGTTCACGACATCCTGCCCGGCGCCGGTTTCCTTCTGGGCATCGTTGGCGGCCTCGGCGGCCCGCGCCGAATTGCCCGCCATCTCCTGGATGGTCGAGGTCATCTCGTTCATGGCCGTGGCCACCTGGTCGATCTCGTGTTGCTGGCGTTGCACGCCGACAGCCGTCTGGTCCACGCTGCTGGCCATGGCCTGAGCGTCGTCATTCACCGCCTCGGCCTTGTCCTCGATCCGCCCTAGCACGGTGCGCATCTTGGCCTCCCCGAACTGCTGCGCCAGCTCCAGCGAAGCACTATCGTCGCGGCGTCCTGTGTAGATCGCCTCCATCACCGGGTTGTCGAACTGCTCACGCGCGCGGCCGACCGCCCGGCGAATGCCGGAGGTAAACGCCATCCACGCAGCGCCGCCAGCGGCAAAGACCAGCACCAGAAGACCCGCCTGCAACCACGACGAAGACGCGAAGAGCACGATGGCCAAAGCCAGCAAGAGAGTGACCAACCACGTCCCGGCAAGGCGCCAGGTGAGACCGTGATACCAGCGCCGCGCAAAACTCCGGCCGCGGTTGATCGCGGCATACACCTTTTCGGCGCGGGCGACGTGTTCGCGCTTGGGAATCGCCCGAACCGACTCGTAGCCGGCCTTGCGGCCATCCTCGTAGGCAGGTGTCACGAACGCGTCCACCCAATAGTGGTCGCCATTCTTGCGGCGGTTCTTGACGATGCCCATCCAGGCTCCGTCGGCCTTCAGGGTGTCCCACATGTTCGCGTAGGCGGCCTCGGGCATGTCCGGATGGCGCACGATGTTGTGGGCAGAGCCATCCAGCTCCAGCCAGTCAAAGCCACTCACCTCGACGAAGTCATCATTGGCAAATCGAATGCGCCCCTTCTCATCCGTGGTCGAGATCAGGTCGCCATACTGTTCGATTGAATATTCCGTTTGGGTAACCGGCAGGTTCTTGCGCATGTCGTACGTCCTTTTTTTATTTTCGGCGGGTGCCCCGTGCACCCAGCCCGCGAGATCGACCATCCGTCGTGGCGGATCGTCACGCATGTAACGAATAATGCTTGCCTATCTGCGGCTTTGTACATATATCGGCCGTCGCTACGCGCATTGGAGCCTCACGCCCACCTCACGTGCGGGCTCAAACACCGTTGGGGCACGATATGGCCCCAGGCAAATCATGGGTGTGTCCCTTTGCCCAGGGGCATTGGCGACACGCGCGCCACCGCTTCTCTGCAGGCCTCCTTGTTCCTCGATGGGCTCACGCGGCCCTGCTGCCGTTTTGTCTGCGCGGCCGCGATCCTGCGCGTGGATGGCTGTTACACTCGTAATCACGCTTTCGCAGATGCGGCAGTACCATGCCCGAACCAAAAGTTGAGCACGCCCTTCGCACGCAGCTGAGCCATCTGCGCCTCTATGTCGTGCTGGCGGCCCTGGTTTGGACGCTTTTTCTGGCTGGACTGGGCGCCTGGTTGCTGGGTCACTTCAGCTCGATGACGTTGGATCTGGCCTACCAGGAGGCGCGCGCGAACTTCGACAAGGATCAGGCCTTCCGGTACTGGGGCACACTACACGGTGGGGTCTACGTGCCGATCAGTGACCTGATCCAGCCCAACCCCTATCTTGCGCACGTGCACGAACGCGACATCACCACGCCAAGTGGTCGCGAGCTCACCCTGATGAACCCCGCGTTCATGCTGCGCCAACTCAACGAGCAATTCGGCGACCTGTTCGGGGTACGCGGCAACATCACCAGCCTCGATCCTTTGCGGCCGGAGAACGCCCCCGATCCGTGGGAAAGGACGGCCCTGCGGGCCTTCGAGCAAGGCGAGGACGAACGCCTGGAAGTGGCCAATATCGATGGCGAGCCATACCTGCGTTTCATGGCTCCAATGCACGTCGAGCAGGGCTGCCTCGCATGCCACGCTCACCAGGGATACGAACTGGGCGACGTACGCGGCGGCGTATCCGTGGCCGTTCCGCTGACCGATTACCGCGAACGGGAACATGAAACCGCCACCATCAACCTGGCGGCCCTGGCCGGTATATGGCTCCTGGGCCTCGCCGGGCTGGGCGTTGGCGCGCGACGCCTGGACCGGGATATTCACCAGCAACACGCTGCCACCGAGCGCATTCGCGAACTGAACACCGGGCTGGAAAAACGCGTGCAGGAACGCACCGCCGAACTGGACGAGGCACGTCGCCTGGCCGAGAACGCCAACCGTGCCAAAAGCGTCTTCCTGGCCAGCATGAGCCACGAATTGCGCACGCCATTGAACGCCATCCTGGGGTTCACCCGGCTCACCGCCAAGGGTTCCAATCTGACCCCGGAACAGAGCGAGCACCTCGGCCTGATCGAACGCAGTGGCGATCACCTGCTCTCGTTGATCAACGACGTACTGGACATGGCCAAGATCGAATCGGGCCGACAGGCCGTGGAGCCCGTCACGCTCGATCTCCCGCAAACCCTCCACGACGTGTTCGAAACCCTCCAGGCCCGTGCGGGCGAAAAGGATCTGACCGTGACCCTGGACATCGACCCGGCCCTGCCCCGCTACATCCGCAGCGATGCGCGCAAGCTGCGCCAGATCCTGATCAACCTGCTTGGAAACGCCATCAAGTACACCGACATCGGCGGGGTCTCACTCCGCGCGGAACCGGGGGCGCCGTCCAGTAGCGGCGACCGGCTGCACCTCGTGGTCGAGGACACCGGCCCCGGAATCGCGCCCGAGCTCCAGGACGCCGTGTTCGAACCCTTCGTTCAGGGCGGCGAAGCCGGCGTCGTGGAGGGCACGGGACTCGGGCTTGCGATTACTCGTCAGTTCGCGCAACTGATGGGGGGCTCGGTAACCCTTGCCAGCACCCCGGGCGAAGGGTCCCGCTTCACGGTGGACCTGCCGCTGGAGGCCATCGACGACGCCCCCGAATCGAAACGCCCCCCGAAGCGCCACATCCTGGGCCTGGCACCCGGGCAGCCGGCCTGGCGAATCCTGATAGCGGACGACTCCGAATCCAACCGTATCCTCCTGCAACGCTTGCTGGAAGACGCCGGCTTCGACGTGCGCGTAACAGCAGACGGCCAGGAGGCGCTGGAGGTCTTCCGCGAATGGCAACCGCATTTCATCTGGATGGACATGCGCATGCCACGCATGGACGGCTATGCAGCAACCCGGGCGATCCGCGAAGCGCCCGGCGGGCAGGACACGGTCATCGTGGCCCTCACCGCCTCGGCCTCGCCCGCCCAGTCACGCGAAGTGCTCGAGACCGGGTGCGCCGATCTGATCAGCAAACCCTACAGCGACGACGACATCTTCAGCACACTCGAGCGCCATCTGGGCGTCGAATTCCAATACGCGGACGGGCCCGCCGCGCCCGGCACGGACAGGACTCACGACCTCGGCCCCTTCATCCCGAAGTTACAGGCCCTGCCGCAGGAACAGCGTGACGCCCTGGAACATGCCGTACGCACCGGCGATCTGCAGTCCCTGACGGACTGGGTCGAAGAACGGCGCGGAACGGACCCCGAACTGAGCAAAGCGGTTCATGATGCCGTAGCGGACTTCCGATACGAGGACATCCTGAATGCCCTCGGAAAGGGACACGACACATGACGCCGGCTCCCGATCGCTCACAGGACCCCGACCCCGACCACGGTACCGAAACCGGCATCCTGGTCGTGGATGACAACCCCAACAACCTGCGCCTGATGGTGAACGTCCTGCAACAGGCCGGTCTGGGGGTGCGCGTTGCACCCGGCGGTCGCCTGGCACTGGAATCCGTAGCCGAGCAGCGTCCCGCGCTCATCCTGCTGGATATCCGCATGCCGGACATCGACGGCTTCGAGGTCTGCCGACGCCTGAAGTCCGACCCGGCGACTGCCGATATCCCGGTGATCTTTCTGAGCGCCCTGCGCGAACCGGAGGACAAGCTGCGCGGCTTTGCCGCCGGCGCCGTGGACTACATCACCAAACCGTTCCTGGCCGAAGAGGTCCTGGTTCGGGTCAAGAGCCACCTCACCATGCACCAGTCGCACCAGGCACTCGAGGCTCTGGTTAGCGAGCGTACGCGTGCCCTGCACACGGTGTCGGCCGGCAACCGCGCCCTGGTCCATGCCGAAACCCCGGAGGCCCTGCTGCACGGCATCTCCCACGCGATTACGACCACTGGTGGCTACCCGTCCAGCGGGGTATGGCTGGAAGACGGGCGAGAATGCCTCACCGGAACACCCATCGACCCGGTAGAACTCGGGCCAGCCTCACTGGAGGGCCCCTGCCTGGTCCGGCTGGTAGATCCCTCACTGCTTATGCTCGTCCTGCCACTGGCGGATGAACGGGGCACCCTGGGCACCCTGCAGGTCGGCAGCCACACGCAAACCGCGTTCGCCGAGCCGGCCAACATCGCCCTTCTGACCGAACTCTCCGGGGACCTCGTTTACGGCCTGCGCACCGAACAATCCCGCAGGGCCCTGGAGCATTCGCTCGAACGCACCATCGAGGCCATGGCGGCCACCATCGAGATGCGCGACCCCTACACCGCCGGTCACCAGCAACGCGTGACCCAGATCGCTGACGCCATTGCCATCGAACTCGGCGTGGACGCCGAACAGCGCAAAGGCCTGCATGTCGCCAGTTCCGTGCATGACATCGGAAAGATTTCGATCCCGGTCGGGATTCTCGCCAAACCCGGCCGGCTATCCGCCATAGAATACGAACTGATCAAGGGCCACGCGGCGTCCGGCTACGAGATCCTCAAGGGCATCGATTTCCCGTGGCCCGTCGCCACCATCGTCCGCCAACACCACGAACGGCTGGACGGCTCCGGCTATCCCGATGGAATCAGCGGCGACAGCATCCTGCTGGAATCCCGGATCCTCGCAGTGGCCGACGTGCTCGAGGCCATCCATTCCCACCGCCCCTACCGCCCGGGGCTGGGCCTGGATGTCGCATTGTCCAACTTGGAAGAAGGACGCGGAAAACTCTTCGACCCCCAGGTCGTGGATGCCTGTCTGCGCCTCGGGGAAGAAGGCCGACTTCCCATCGATCCGTAACCCCCGCCCGAATCGCGCAGAGCTACGTCAAACGGGCTCTACGGGAGCCATCGAGAAAGCCGGCGATCCGCATGAACGAAGTACCAGCAACCCGCCAAGGGGCATATGCCACCAACACAACTCCCGGCCCACTTTCCCTCACGTCGCCCTGGGACACCATTCCGCCCCAAACCACTGGAACGCTCGGTTCGCGTCATTGGACCCTGCCGCCCCCCACATGAACCGCAAAACCTTCCCTCGCCTCCAGCGTAATATCCGAAAGATCCTGCAGCGGGACACGCTCCACTTTAATTCCCATGTCCATGGCGACCTTGACCAGATCATCCGCGTCATACTCGGATGCAATAAACAATTTCTGCGGCCTGGTCCCCGCTGCGCCTTCAGCCTCCGCCAACAGTTTGCGTGACTGCACCTCCGACAAACAAGGTATGTTTGCTTGAACCAGCTCCATGCCGAAGATCAATTTCGTCGCAACATCCATGACGGCCATCACGTTGAAATCACCATCGGCCTCCGTCAACACCGGTGCTTCGTTCAACTGAATGATCAACCACGCTTCATTGCGAAAGAAATCAGACGGTACAACTGGCAAAGTCCTCTCCTCGCTCTTGAATCTAACGCCAAGCTGAGCGGCGGCCTTGAAGCGAACGCGGAAAGCCCGTCCGGCGGGGGCCCGGACAGGGCTGGAGCGAACTCGAGCGACTGGTTAAGACGCTAGTGGCCATCGCCGATTCTCCCCCAAGCTTCACTAAATTCGTCCACACAATATGATCTCGGCTGGAGCCAATAACTGACCCGGCCGTCCCTCTCGCCCCTATGAGCCAAATCCCGCACTTCGCTAGGTCGAAGAATATAGGTCGATGGCTCCTTGCTAATATTATTGACCACTACCCACCAGTCACCCATGATCTTGTCCAGACTCGAACCCAGCGGTACGGGAGCCCGCTTTGTTAACGCCTTCACTTGGACCCCAATGAACTCAGTCCCCGTCTTGTCATAGGCAATAAGGTCGATTCCGCGTGCGTTTCGAGCAGTTGGCATCACATTCCAGCCCATCCGGGACAAGTGATAGCACACATAATACAAACCAATATTACCAGTGACCTGTGTCTCTAGCTTCACATTACCTCTCTCTGCGTCTTAACGCCGCGTTAAGCAGCCGCGGGCCGACAAAATATCAGGAAACACGATGGCCTCTCCCCGCGGTCCGTTTGAACGCATAGTTAGGTGCTGGCGCAAGCCGGGCAAACGCTTTCGTTCTCAGCGACTAAAAAGCGCTGTCCGCATTCCTTGCAGACGCGGCGGACGACACATGACGCCTCTGCTCGCGCGGTTGCCGAGACTGTTACGCCCATGAAGAGCTTGTTGAGGATTTTCATTGCGAACTGCCGGAGAGTGCTGCCTGCGTCGATCTGGACGTGATGGACGCCCGCGTGGGCCGCAACCTTCTTTGCACCGGCCTGGAGTGGCAAGGGCGAAACGATAATACCACCATCAGAACCTGTGTCGAGAAGGGTGAACGCAAGCGCCCCTACCTTGGCCTGTGATTGGCGAGCCTTCGTGTTCCGCACCTCAACGACAACTACGCGCTCACCACCCTCTGTGACGCCCTTCGCGTCGATCTCCCAGTCCGTGCCGCTGGCGCCGGGAATGGTTTGCTTCCCCTCGAAGCGAGCCACACCGAACTCATTGGCGATCAGGTTGAGAAGCTCTGCCGTTACCTGCTCGTAGCGCTCCCATTCTCTCGACATCGCCGAACCCTCTATGACAACACCTAACAGTGATTAGGAAATTTCCCTACGGCCTCGCAGAGCTCCCTAGCTGCTGGACATTTTATGTCAACAAAAAGCAGTCATGGGTGTCCCCTTTTTCGCTTGCCGTCTGCCCTGCCTCCAGAGCCCGCAGTCGAAACGGCGAGACCGCCGCGCCCCCTTCCACAACCCGCATTACCCTTCCTCGAAACCGGACGTACCGAAAGCCGCGCATTGTACCGGAGGCGCCTGCCGCGCGGGACCGGTACGTGACCGCAATTGCGCTGGTTGGG
>SKNJ01000307.1 GCA_007120575.1 Thioalkalivibrio sp. | reverse complement strand
CATCGCTTGCAGCCCGGCCCTCCCGGTCGCATCCGGCCCCCGGCATCACTCGGGTTCCCGCACCGTGATCCGGCCCTGCATGTAGGGATGCGGCGCACAGATGTACTCGTACGTACCGGGCTGCGCGAGGGTGACGCTGGCACTCTCGGCATGCGCGAGCATCGGAGTGGCGAAGCTCTCCGGACCGCGCATCGCGACCGCGTTGTGCGCCCCCGAGGTTTCGCCATGCCCGTAGGTAAACACGTCCTCGTTCACCCAGGTAACCCGCGTCCCCGGCGCCACCTCGATGACTTTGGGATGGAAACTGTTGCCCTTGATCTCCACCACCACCTCTTCGGTATCCGCCCCGTACACAACGGTCCGATCGGCCCGTGCGGGGGTCTCGTTAGTCGCATCCTCGGGGATACCGAATGGCTTCAGGGTACGGCGCGCCGCGGCGACCTGTTCCTCGTGCTCGCTCTCGGAATAACGGGGCCCATCGGCCAGCACCTCTCCCGGGGTATCGGCACCGGCCTCGGCGACCAGCAAGCCGATTGCCCCGCGGCTGGTCGCGCCGACACCGTGATCGAGCATCAGATAGGACCCCTCCTCGGGGGGTATCCGGAATTCGATGACCCACGCATCGGACGGTCCGGCCGTGACCGTCTGCCCCCCGGGCATGCGTGCCGATGCGGCGGGGTGCCCCTGCCAGTACACGTAGTCCCAGATGATGCCGACAATATGAAACGTTGCCAGCAGATTGGGGCCCACGTTGAGGTAATACAGGCGCACGTAGTCGCCCGGCTCCACCCGAATCGGGTCATCCACATAGCGAAACAGGCGTCCATTGAACGCCGTATAGTCCGGATCCCCTTCCACCGCGGCCTTTCCGCTGGCATACAACTCGTGCTGCAGCAGATACAGTTTCAGGTCCGGCTCCCGCCCCAGATCCGTCTCGAGCTTGTACTGCTCGTCCTTCGGCTCCACCACGATCATGCCGTACTGCCCGAACATCACATGCATCGGGATCGCATGCCCCCCGGGGGCGCAGTGATACATGAACACCCCCGGCGTGGTCGCCCGAAAGGTGACGCTTCGGGTCTGCCCCGGAAGAATCGAACCGACATGCCGGGAGGTCTGTGTATAGGCCGCATGGATCGACGCACCATGCATGGTGTCACCGTTATTGGTGATCTCCATGCGCACGATATCGCCCTCGGTGACCCGCAGGGTGGGCCCCGGAATACTCCCGTTGGTCACGAAGCCATCGTAAAGCACGCCCTGGCCGACCGGGACCTGTCCCTCGCCCAGTTCGATCCGGAACACGTGGTCGGGCTCGACATCCTGCGGCACGTAGCCAGTAGGCCGCGTTTCCAGCCCCTCGTCACGCTCGATGATCTCGATGAAATCGCTGTCATCGAGCCACACCGGCAACTCGCCGGCACTGGCGATGCTCTGCCCGAACATCGCCAGACCCAACGCGAGCCCCAGTCCCGCCAGCCGTCCACCAAGCCCCGCGGGACCACCGCAACCCCTGGCTACACAAAAATGTTGCATGACACGCCCTCCCGGCCTGTTGCGACACTGGAACGGGCCCCTGGCCCGGAATCGCCCCAGGGTCACAGATTTATGCTATTCACATGCAACTATAGACCATCCTCCCGTCCTGTCACCGACCCGGGCGCCTTGTTGCCCGATCACCCTTTGCCGAATAAGTGGCATCCCACTTGCATATCATGAACCAGGGGCCCAAATCGTCAGATTCCCGTCACCTGCGGGTGGCCGGTCCCTGAATCAATCATTGGCGGCGGAGCCGCCATGGAGGGTAACGCGATGATTAACCTGCTTGTCACCCGACGCCAGCTGTTTCTGCTGGTCGTGGGGACACCCCTTGCGACCATCCTGCTGTTCGTCCTCGGTGTCTATTCGGGCGCCGCGATGGGCTCACCGGGACTGGCGACCGAAACGACACCGCAATCGCTGGAGGCCACGGAAAAGGAAAAGACGTCCGCAGCCGACACGGCCGGGCCGTCCCGGAGCCTGTCCCCTTCCCCTGCGGGTCGTGCGTCCACCCTGGAAAACCGTGCGCGTACCGCAAAGGCCGACGGCCCCGCCGTCACCGAGGCTCCGCCGACTGCGCAGAACGATGACGCGAACCAGCTCTATTCGATCCAGGCGGGCGTGTTCTCCGAGCTCTCGAATGCCCGGCAGCTACGCCAGGAACTCGAGAGCCTCGGCTACGACAGCCGCCTGGAGGTCATGGATACCCCGGAACCGCTCACCGAACACTTCCGGATCCGCATCGGGGTGTTTGACAGCCGCGAGGCGGCGGACACGGCCCTGGAACGCTATCGCCAGGATCGGGCCCCCGACGCCTTTATCGTGTCACGGGTCCTTGACCGTACCTGAACGCACCGTGGTCATGGGCAAGCCCGCAACCCCGTCACCGCCGGCCTGTGTCGCCCGCGGTGGCACGTTCAGCCGGCGCGCTCTACCAGTTCCACGCGCCGGTTGCGGGCCCTTCCTTCCGTGGTGCGGTTGGTCGTCACCGGGGCCATCATGCCCGCCCCCGCAGCCTGCAGCCGATCACCCGTAATGCCGTATTCGCGGCGCAGCCAGTCCACCACGGACTGGGCGCGGCTCAGCGACAACGAAAGGTTGTAGTCGTAGTCACCGGTATTGTCGGTATGCCCGACTACCAGTAGCTGCATCTCCGGGCGTTCGGTCATCAGGTCGCCGATGGTCTCCAGGGCCTCGGCGGACTCCGGGAGGATCTCCGCGCTGTTGGTCTCGAACAGAATATCCGGCACCGCCACGCGCCCCTCGGCGACCAGGCCCTCTTCCATCTCTCCAGCGGTCAGCGGCTGATGATCCATGCTGGCGTCCATGGCCTCCGCGGTCACAATCGCCTTGGACACCGCCGGTCCGTCCACCCCGCGGGCATTGAACACAACGATCCCCGCCAGTATGTCACCCGCCTCCGACCGCGCAGCGATGTAGCGCACCTGACGGTCCCGGTTCGCGACCCGGCAGCAATCGCGCACCCCCCGGTCGAACAGGCCCGATTCGCGAAAGAACAGCCGCCCCGCCCCCCCGGACAACTCGCCCTCGCTGGCGTGGTACAGGATCTCGAAGCCGCGCGACTCGAGCGCCTGCATGTAACTGCGTTTGACCCGCAGGGTGCTGACATCCGGGTCCCGGAAGTTGTAGCTGAGCTTGAGGACGCTGCCTTCCTGTTGTTCGGTGCTCTCGAATCCGTCGTTCGTCAGCGGTCCGGTCGGCACCGTCAGGCGATCGAAATCAATCTGATCCTGGTACACGATATAGGAGCCCGCGACCCGCGGGACGTCAGCGTGGTCCCCCGATCCCTCGATATCCTGCCCTGCCACCACCGGCATTGCGGCGAACCCCAGCATGCCCGCCAGAAGCCCGTACACCACGCCATGCGCACCCCGCCATACGCAATGCAACTTCCGCTCACTCCCCTCCCGCTTCATTCCCGGCCACTCCTTCTGTCCTGTTCCTGGTCGATGCCTTTGTAGCGGAGCCCGTTCGTCGGCACAAGAAGCGGTTTGCGCAACGCCGCCCCCCCTGCCAGACTCGCGAATCGGGGAGTACCCGGCCCGCCGTCGCACCATGCGACGGTCCGGCCGACAGGGGGAGCGTTGCATGGCCAGTCACCTCGGGTTCGAGATCCAGTACCAGGACCTGGTCGAGAATCATCCGTACATCATCGTGTGCTATCTGCCGGATACCACGATCCTGTACGCCAACCGCGCGGCCCATGAATACTTCGGGGTGGAGCCCGGGGGCCTGGTCGGGCATCGCTGGATCCAGGATCTGCCCCCCGAACACCAGGCCCTCAACCGCGCCGATATCGCCCACTACACGCCCGAAGACCCGGTACACACCATCGAGAACCCGGCGGTCCGTGCGGATGGTGCCCACCGCTGGGTGGAATGGACCAATCGCGCCTTCTTCGATACCCAGGGTCGGATCACCCACTTCCAGACCCTCGGGATCGACGTCACCGAACGCCGCCAGGGCGACGCGTTGCGCGAGAACCTGCTGGAAAGCCTGGCGGAAGGCGTGTTCGGTATCGACAACCAGGGCAACTACACCTTCCTCAATACCGCGGCCTGCACGCTGCTGGGATTTTCCGGGGAACAAGAGGCCCTCGGCCGGAGTTCGCACCAGCTCTCTCACCACACCCGTCCGGACGGACAGCCGTTCGCCCCGCAGGACTGCCCGATCTACCGGGTGCTGCGGACCGGCGAACCCCTGATGGCCTGCGAGGATTATTTCTGGAGCCGCGAGGGCAACGGCTTCCCGGTCCTCCTGAACGCGGCCCCGCTGAGCGATGCCCGCGGACAGGTGACCGGCGCCGTGGTGTCGTTTCAGGACATCACCGAGCGCCACGCGGCGCAAGAGGCACTGGAGCGCCGGGAGGCCGAGCTGGCCGAGGCCCAGCAGATCGCGCACCTGGGCAGCTGGATCTCCGACTTCAGCACCGGGATCATCCGCTGGTCCGACGAGGTCTATCGCATCTTCGGACTCGCGCACGATGAATGGGGGGCGACCCACCAGGCCTTCATGCAGGCCGTGCACCCGGATGACCGCGAACGGGTCCAGCATGCCGTGGAGGCCGCCCTGGTCCCGCACGGGCCGCTGTACGACATCGAACACCGAATCGTGCGCCCCGACGGCACAGAGCGTGTCGTCTATCAGCGCGGCACAGTCGACTTCGACCCGGAGGGCAGGCCATTGCGCATGGCCGGCGTGGTCCACGACATTACCGAGCGCCGCGAGGCCGAACACCGGCTGTATTACCTGACCTATCACGACGCCCTCACCGGCCTGCCCAACCGGTCACGATTTGGCGAGCGGGCCGCACAGGCGATCGCCGATGCCCAACGCCATCGCAAGCCCCTGGTCCTCGCGCACATCGGGCTGGATCGCTTCAAGTCAGTCAACGAGGGCCTTGGTCAGGCTACCGGGGACGAGGTCCTCCGCCACGTTGCCCGGCGCCTGGAGGATACGCTTCCGGCGCGCGGGACCCTGGCGCGCCTCGGCGGTGACGAGTTCGGTGCCCTGCTGCCCGTCGATGCGCCCGGGGCGGTCGCCGGGATCGTGTCACAGTTGCTCGAGCCGCTGCGTACACTGATCGCTGTCGGCGAAGACGAGCTCTATGTCCCGGGCTCGGTGGGGGTGGCGGTCTACCCGCACGATGCCACCGATCCGGCCGACCTGATGCGGCGTGCCGAATCCGCGATGCACCAGGCCAAGCAGGCCGGCGGCAACTCGATCGAGTTCAGCTCCGGCGAGCTCAACAGCGACGCCCGGGCCCGGGTATCGCTGGAGGGTCAGCTGCGCCGCGCCGTGGACCGCCAGGAGGGCTTCTTTCTGCACTATCAACCGCGCGTCGAAACCCGGACCGGCGACATCCGCGGCTTCGAGGCCCTGTTGCGCTGGCAGGATGCCGACGGGCGGATACATCCCCCGGGGGCGTTCATCCCGCTGCTCGAGGAAACCGGGTTGATCGTCGAACTCGGACACTGGATCCTGACCGAGGCCTGCCGCCAGTGTCGTGCATGGCACGCAGCCGGGTTCGACTCGCTACGGGTATCGGTGAACCTCGCCGCCCCCCAGTTCCGCGACCGTGAAATCGCGACCCACATCGCAGCCGTTCTGCAGACCACCCAACTCCCGGCCAGCGCCCTGGAACTGGAGGTCACCGAGAGCATGCTGATGAGCGATCTCGACCAGGTGATCCATACCCTGGGCGAGTTCCGCAACCACGGTGTGCGCGTGGCCCTCGACGACTTCGGCACCGGCTACTCCTCGCTGGCCTATCTGCGCCACTTCCCGCTCGACGTCCTGAAGATCGATCGCTGCTTTGTCGGAGACCTGGACACCGATGGCAGCGGTGCCGCGATCGTGCGCACCGTTCTCAGTCTGGCCGACAACCTCGGGCTGGAATCGGTCGCCGAAGGTGTCGAAACCCCGGCCCAGCGGGACTTCCTGATCACGGAAGGCTGCCAGACCCTGCAGGGCTTTCTGTTCGCGCGACCCCAGGCCCCGGAGGCCTGCACCCGGCTGCTGCAGGGTGGCGGCGGCCCCGCACAGGCGCACCCCACGACTTCGGCCTGACCGCGCCTACCAGGCCAGGGCCAGCAACCCCGCGCCCACGCAGACCACGATCACCGGGACGATGGTCTCGCGGATCACTTGCCCCTCGCGCGCCTGCAGGCCCGCAGCACCGGCAGCCATGGCGATGTTGTGCAGCGAGATCATGTTGCCCACCCCGGCGCCGATCAGTTGCAGCGCCAGCACGCTCGGCAACGCCATTCCCAGGGCGTCCGCAGTGTCCGCCTGGAGCTGCGCAAATAGCAGGTTGGAGACCGTTGCGCTCCCGGTCATGAACGACCCCAGCGCCCCGAGAAAGGCGCTGAACATCACGAAGGTTCCGCCCAGCGACTCCGCCAGCCCCTGCCCCAGTACCTGCGGCATGGACGGCAGTCCGGCGGCGTTGTTGCCGGAGATCAGCAGGAGCTGGGTCAGGGCAATGATGAACGCCAGCACCACCGCTGCCACGCGCAGCTTGCTCCAGGTGGCCATCAGGGCATCGCCCAGCGTCGACCGGCTCACGCGAAACAGGATCAGTGCGGTCAGCAGGGCCAGGCCAAAGTAGAAATACGGCGTGTACAACGGGGCCAGGCTCTGGCCCAGTTCGATGCCCCGGAACTCGCCCGGTGACCAGCGAACGGCCTGCAGGGCCTCGCGCAGCGGCAGGATGGTGCGCGAGGCGATCAGCGCGACGGCCATCACCGCGAATGGCACAAACGCCAGCAGAACACGCCCGACCGGGGCACGCTCGACCTCTGCCCGCCGCTCGTGACCGGGCAGCAGAAAGCCGCGATGGGCGGCCAGGGCGATGACCGCCATCGCTACCACGCCGCCGAGAATGGACGGCAGCTCCGGCCCCACCAGCCAGGCGATCAGCAGATACGGGATCCCGAAGGCCATGGCCGAGAGCACGGCAAAGGGCATGAACTCGCGGAAGCGCCCACGTGCCTCGCCCAGGGTGGCCACCCAGACCATGAACAGCGTGATGAACGGCGCGAGCAGGGTGTGGATCACGGCCGTCTGCACGACCGCGGAGCGGGTGGTCTCCGCGTCCAGCCCGAGGCCGGCGAAGCCAATGATCACCGGGGTCCCAGCCGCGCCGAATGGAACCGCGGTGCTGTTGCCGATCAGGGCGATCGCCACGGCCTTCAGCGGCCGCATCCCGAAGTACACCAGCAGTGGGGCTGCCAGCACCGCGGGGGTGCCGAAGCCGGCGATGCCCTCGACAAAACTCACCAGGCCCCAGCCCAGGAGCATGGCCAGCACCCGGTGATCGCGCGAGACGCTGGCGATGACCGACTGGATCGCGCTCATGTGTCCCGTGCCGATCATCACGTTCAGCACCAGCAGCGCCATGAGGATGATCAGCAGGACCTCCACGAACACCACCGCGGCATCCAGGAGGCTTGCCACCAGCACCGTCCCCGAGATCTCCCAGATCAGGACGGCCAGTACCAGGGTGGCAAGGTAGGCGATCGGGGCGGCCTCGAAGGCGGGACGTCGTAACGGCACCAGCCAGACGAACAGCACGACAAACGGCAGCAGTGTGAGCCAGAACAGCGTCATCCTCTCCCCCGCGACAGACGAGGTGCCATGCTACCCTGCACTGGACCGCGGGGCACTCGGGAATGCCGTGCACCGATCGGAATCTCCCCCATCAGGAGGACAAGCGCATGCGCACGGGAATCCTGCTGGCCGGGACCCTGCTCTTCGCCGGATGCGGCATGCTGCAGCCGGCCGCCGAGGCACCGCGAGAGGTTTTCTATACCTGCGCCTACGGGCCCGGATTCACCGCCACATTCGCCGGCGACTCGGTGCAACTGGGCCTGAACGGGGCTCATGCCCGCCTCCAGGCAACCGACACCGCGATCGGCTCACGTTACGCCAGCGCCGGTGACACGCTGGTGCTGTGGACCGCAGGCGATGCCGCGATGCTGGAGATGTTCGGGGCATTCTGGAGTTGCGAGGCGCGACCCTGATCGCTAGGCTTCCTCCAGCCGTCAACCCTACATGCGGCATGGCGAATACGAATACCGCCGTTCGGTTCGCTTCCGCTGTGTTTTTGGCACACAACGATTTTCCGCAACCGATCAGGCCCGTTCTGCGTGACCACCGATGCCCAGCTGATCCGTGAACTGCGCCGCCAGCGCGACCTGTACGCGGCCCTGAGCGAGATCAATCAACTTGTCATCATCCGCGAGCCGGACCCGCGCACCCTGTATCGTGAGCTGTGCCGCATTGTGGTCGAACACGGCGGGCTGGCCCTGGCCTGGGTAGGCGAACCGGATACCGAAGGGTGGGTGCAGCCCGCGAGTGCCTTCGGCCAGGCCAGCGAGTATATCCGGCATGTCCGGATCACCGTGCACGGCGACCGCCCGGAAGGACACGGCCCCACCGGGATGGCGTTCCGCGAGGACCGGCATATCGTGGCCCCCGATATCCAGGCGGACCCGAACATGTCGCCGTGGCATGCCGCCGCAGACCGCGCCGGGTTGCGTTCCTCCGCGGCGTTCCCGATCCATCGGGGTGGGGTTCCGGTGGCCACGCTGAACGTCTATGCCCACGATCCGCAGTACTTCACCGACGAGCTGATTCGCCTGCTCGACGAGCTCGTACAGGATGTGTCCTTCGCCCTCGACAACTTCGACCGCGATGCGGAGCACCGCCGCCTGATCGAACTCATCGAGGCCGCACCCGACTTCATCGCCATGGCCGACCCCGAAGGCCATGTGATCTACCACAACCCTGCAGCCACACGCCTGCTCGAGGATGACCCGCAGGGGCGGCATGTCCGTATGCACCATCCTCCGGAGGATGTGCAGCAGATCCTGGAGGAGGCGTTTCCGGGCGCACGCGAGAATGGGGTCTGGCACGGCGAGACCCGCTTCCTGGATGCCGCCGGGCGGATCATCCCCTTCGACCTCACCATCGTGGCGCATCGCGACCCGGCAGGCGAGGTCACGCACTACTCCACCATCGCCCGCGATGTCTCCGACCGGGTTCAGGCCGAGGCCGAAGCCCTGCGCCTGGCCTACCAGGACGACGTGACCGGGCTACCCAACCGCCTGACCCTGCTCCAGCACCTGCAACAGGCGATTGCGCGAAGCCGCGAGACCGGCGAGAGCGGCGCCCTGCTGTACCTGGATGTCGACGACTTCAAGTCCATCAACGACACCCTCGGGCACCCAACGGGTGACGCCCTGCTGCAAGCGCTGGCCGCGCGCCTGAAGCCCGTGGCCACGACGGCGGACACACTCGCACGGATCGGCGGCGACGAATTTGCTCTCCTCCTCACCAGATTGCCGGCCGATACGGCTACCGCGACGGAGCATGCCCGCAACACGGCCGAGCAGCTACTGCGAGCGCTGGCCGCCCCCCTGGAGTTCGGCGCGCACCGCTTCCACGTCTCGGTATCCATCGGGATCGTGCGCTTTCCCCAGGACGAAGACGATCGCGACACCCTGCTGCAGGAAGCGGATGCGGCGATGTATGCCGCCAAGGAACAGGTCGGGCGCGGCGGGATCCGCTTCCACGACCCCGGTGCGCTGGACCTGCTGCGCCGGCGACTGGTCGTCGAGCAGGAACTGCGCCGGGCCATCGATGCGGGAGAGGTCATCCCGTTCTACCAACCCCTGATCGACCTGCCATCCGGACGAACTACTGGCTTCGAGGCCCTTGCCCGCCTGTTTACCACCGAGGGCGAAATGATCTCGCCGGAGGAATTCATCCCGGTGGCCGAACAGGT
>SKNJ01000252.1 GCA_007120575.1 Thioalkalivibrio sp. | reverse complement strand
TCATGCTGGTGGCCGAGTTGCTCGAAGCGGTCGCGGATCTCCTGCGCGAACTCCTCGGCCGCGCCGGCGATGTTGCCAACCTGCACCACCTGTGCCCCGGCGCAGTAGTCGAACACCGTATCCATGCCCTCGAAGAACAGCGGCAGGTAGGCCTCTATGCCCGGCGGGACCAGCCCCTCGCTGATGTCGCGGTAGACCGGATGGCTGGACGGGTCGCCGGAGAAGTGCGCCCGGTAGCGGGTCCGGAACTCGCTGATAGAGGTGTCGTTCAGCGGGAATTCGTGGCTGGGCAGGATCTCCAGGCGCTCGACCTTCTCTGTGGAGCGCTGCGACTCGGGGTCGAAGCGCCGCAGGGAGTCGATCTCGTCATCCAGGAACTCGATCCGTACGGGTTCGTCCGCGCCCATCGGGAACAGGTCCAGGATCTCCCCGCGGGCAGCGAATTCGCCATGGCTGATCACCTGTTGTACCGCGTTGTAACCGGACTCGGTGAGGTTCTCGCGCAGGGTCATGCGGTCCAGGCGCTGGCCGGTCTGCAGCGAGAGCCCCTGGGTGGTCAGCCAGTCGCGTGGCGGCAGTCGTTGCATCAGGGTCGAAACCGGCATCAGCACGATGCCGCGTTCCAGCCCCGGCAACTGGTACAGCGTGCGCAAGCGTTCGGAGATGATGTCCTCGTGCGGGGAGAAGACATCGAACGGCAGGGTTTCCCAGTCCGGCAGACGCAGCAGGGGCAGGTCGCGGTCGTTGGCGAAGAACTCCCACTCTTCCTGCCAGCGGTCGGCGGTCTCGTTGGATTCGGTGATGACCAGGAGCGGGCGTGCCTGGCCGGCGCCACTGCGGGCCAGCGCAAGCGTCGCGGCCGAGGCATTTAGCCCGGTCCAGATCTGGAAGCCGTCGCCGGGGAAACGCCCCGGTTGTAGCGGATTACGCCGTTGCTCGGACATTCAAAGTACTGCGGTCGAGGATGAAAGGGCTCGGCATTATACGGGTTCCCACCCCGGCCCGGGCCGGTCAGTCCGGTTCGGGATCGATGTAGCGCCGCAGGATCGGGCCGTAGGCGTCGATGCGTCGGTCGCGCAGGAATGGCCATTGGCGGCGCACGGCCTCGACCCGCGCGGGATCCAGGGTTGCATGCAGGATTGCCGGCGCATCCTCGTCGGCCCGTGCCAGCATCTCGCCCTGTGGCCCGGCGACAAAACTGGAGCCCCAGAATTGTGCCCCGGCGCTGTTTCCGGACGGATCCGGTTCCTCCCCGGTGCGGTTGCAGGCCAGCACCGGCAGGTTGTTGGCGACCGCGTGCCCGCGCTGGACGGTGATCCAGGCCTCGCGCTGGCGGGCCTGCTCGGCGAGGGTGTCCTGGGGATCGTAGCCGATCGCGGTGGGGTAGATCAGCATCTGTGCGCCCGATAGCGCCATGATCCGCGCGGCCTCGGGATACCACTGGTCCCAGCAGACCAGCACGCCGAGGCGGCCCGCCGAGGTGGCGATCGGGACGAACCCGGTATCCCCCGGCGTGAAGTAGTACTTCTCGTAGTAGCCCGGGTCGTCGGGGATGTGCATCTTGCGGTAGCGCCCTGCCAGGCGTCCGTCCGTCTCGAAAACCACCGCGGTGTTGTGGTACAGGCCGGCCGCGCGGCGTTCGAACAGCGAGGCCACCAGCACCACGCCGTTGTCCCGCGCGATGGCGGACAGACGTTCACTGGCCGGACCGGGGATCGGTTCGGCGCGGTCGAAGGTCGCGGGATCTTCGGTCTGACAGAAGTAGGGGCCGGTGTGCAGTTCCGCCAGCACCACCAGGCGGGCACCGTCGCGAGCGGCCTCGGCCACCGCGCGCGCGCTGGCATCGAGGTTGGTCTCGACGCTGCCGGCATCGCGGTGCTGGATCAGGGCTACGGGCAGGGAGGGGCGAGTCATGGGCAGAGGATCGGTTACTCCTGAGGGATGCCAAGGGCGGCCGCTGGGTACTGCATGGTCAGGCAATGCAGGCTGCCACCCTGACGAATGATCGCCCGGCAGTCGATTTCTACCACCTCGCGCCCCGGAAAGGCCCCGGCGAGACGCTCGCGGGCGGCGCGATCGGCGGGATCACGGTAGACCGGGAGGAGTACGGCACCGTTCAGAACCAGGAAATTCGCATAGGTGGCGGCGAGCCTTCGGCCGCCCTCGACGATGGGTGCCGGCCACGGGAGCGGGATCAGTCGGTAGGGCTCGCCCGACGTTTGGCGCAGGTCTCGGAGCTCCTGCTCCATCGCCTGTAGTTCGGGGTAATGCGGGTCCTGCGGATCGTCGCACTGGACGTAGGCTATGGTGTCACGGGTGCAGAAGCGGGCGAGTGTGTCGATGTGGGCATCGGTGTCGTCGCCCTCCAGTGCCCCGTGTTCAAGCCACAGGATCCGTTGTGCCCCCAGCAATTCGCCCAGTCGCCGCGTCAGCCCCGCACGATCCAGATCGGGATTGCGGGTGCCGGAGAGCAGGCAGCGCGTAGTGGTAAGCAGGGTGCCGTCCCCGTCGCTTTCGATGGAACCCCCTTCCAGCACGAGCCCCGTCGGCTCCGGGACGCAGGCCCCGAACACGCCCTGGGCGGCCAGCGCACGGGTGATCGCATCGTCCAGCTCGGCGGGGTACTTGCCGCCCCAGCCATTGAAGGTGAAGTCCAGCAGGTGCGGGCGGTCACCCTCGAAGACGGTGATCGCCCCGTGATCGCGGGCCCAGGTGTCGTTGCTGGGCGCGAGCGCGAACCACAGCCGGTCCGGACGGATCTCGGTCGCGGTCAGAAAGCTGGAGATCTCCTCGATGTGTTCGGGGTCGCGCGCGACGATGATGACCGGCTCGAAGCGGCTGATCGTCGCGGCGATGATGGCGAATACCGGCTGGACAGCATCCAGCACCGGACCCCAGTCGGTGTCCGCATGCGGCCAGGTCAGCTGGACCGCGCCCTGCGGTTCCCATTCCGCCGGGAGCCTGCGCGCGGGCCGGATCACGGTTGGTGCGGGGTATGCTCGCCGTGGACGATGCTGTGCAGCACGAAATCGCCCTCGAAGACGACCGAGAAGTCGGCATAGTCCCAGCGGGTGATGGGCGGCTCACCCACGCTCGGGTGGCGCTGTTGCGGCGCACCGAACCGGCGTTCCACGCTGAGCCGGCTCTGGCCGCGGGCGGGCAGGCCTTCGCCCTGCTTCACCGTGAATTCGCCATCCACGCCGCGCAGGATCTCGGCCTGGACTCCCGTTGTACCAAGGCCGGCGGCGAGCAGTGCGACGAGGGCCGCACCGGCGACCACGTCCCAGCGGCGCGGGTTGAGTTTCGGGGCTGCGCGGTTCCCTGGCATGGCCATTTCTCCGATCACTCGTGGGGTTGGAGCCGCCATGGTAGCGCCATCCCGGTCGGGATGCCTCCCCGGGGCGTTCCGGGGATAGGCGACCGGGCCGAACTCTGGCATGCTTTCGTGATGTTTCGCCCCCTGACCGTTGCCATTGGCCTGCGCTACACGCGTGCCAAGCGCCGCAACCATTTCATTTCGTTCATCTCGGTGGTCTCGATCCTTGGTCTGACCCTGGGCGTGATGGCGCTGATTACCGTGCTGTCGGTGATGAACGGGTTCGAACGCGAGCTCCGGGACCGGATCCTGGGGATGGCCTCGCACGCGACCATCCAGGACGTGAACGGGGGCCTGCATGACTGGCAGCGGGTGAAAGATGAAGTCGAGGCGCTGGATGCGCGCGTGCTCGCGACGGCTCCGTATGTGCAGGGAGAGGCCATGCTGAGCGCGCGCGGCAATATCTCGGGCGCGCTGATTCGTGGCGTCCAGCCGGACCTCGAGGAGCAGGTCGCCCGGATTGGCGAGCACATGGTGCAGGGCGGTCTGCATCACCTCGAAAGCGGGCGCTATCGCGTCGTACTGGGGCGCGAACTGGCTGCCGAATTGCGATTGCAGGTCGGCGATTCGCTGATCCTGATGGCGCCACAGGCCTCGGTATCGCCTGCGGGGATCATGCCGCGCATGCGCCGGTTCGATGTCGTGGGGCTGTTCGAGGTCGGCATGTACGAGTACGACCGGGGGACGGCGTTTATCCATCTCGACGATGCCCGGGCGGTGTTCCAGACGGGCGACGGAGTGACGGGTCTGCGCCTGCGTCTGAGTGACATGATGCAGGCCGGGCGGATCAGCCGCGACATTGCCAGTCAGCTCGACGGGCTGTTCCGGGTGTCGGACTGGACCCGGCAGCACGCGAACCTGTTCCGGGCAATCCAGATGGAAAAGATGGTGATGTTCATCATCCTTTCGCTGATCGTGGCGGTGGCGGCGTTCAATATCGTCTCGACCCTGATCATGCTGGTGACAGACAAGCAGGGCGATATCGCCATCCTGCGCACACTGGGTCTGTCGCCCGCCGGGATCATGGTGATCTTCATGATCCAGGGGGTGGTGATCGGGGCCATCGGTATCCTGCTGGGCTCGGCTGCCGGGGTGATGCTGGCACTCAATATCGATGTGGTCGTGCCGTTCATCGAGCGGATCTCGGGGATCGAGTTCCTGGCGGCAGATGTTTATTACATCAGTGATTTGCCGTCGGAACTTAAAGCCAGTGATGTCATGCGGGTCGGGGGCATCGCGTTTCTGCTGACGCTGCTGGCGACCGTGTTCCCGGCCTGGCGCGCGGCCCGCACCCAGCCGGCGGAGGCGTTGCGTTATGACTGATTCCAGCGTCCCTGTTCTCGAGGCACGCGGGCTGGAACGGCGCTTTCGTGACGGCAAGCTCGACGTGCCGGTGCTCAGCGGCGTGGACTTTCGTCTGAATCCGGGCGATCAGACCGCGATCATCGGTGCCTCCGGCAGCGGCAAGAGCACCTTGCTGCACCTGCTCGGAGGCCTGGACCGCCCAACCCGCGGCGAAGTGCTGCTGCTGGGGACCGACTGGACGCGTATGAGCGAGGCCAGACGGGGGCACTTGCGCAACCGGCATCTGGGTTTTGTCTACCAGTTCCATCACCTTTTGCCGGAGCTGACGGCGGCGGAGAACGTGGCCCTCCCGCTGTTCATCCGCGGGCTGTCCACCGCGAAGGCCCGCAAGGAGGCGCAGCACTGGCTGGGGCAGGTGGATCTGGGGCACCGCCTGGACCACAAACCGTCGGAACTTTCCGGGGGCGAACGCCAACGGGTGGCCATCGCGCGGGCGCTGGTGACCCGCCCCTCGGCGATCCTGGCCGACGAGCCGACCGGGAACCTGGACCAGGAGCGTGCGTTGCAGGTCTTCAACCTGCTGCTGTCGATGAACCGTTCCACCGGGACCGCACTGGCGCTGGTAACCCACGACATTACCCTGGCACGCGAACTGGATCAGTCGGTGCAATTGGTCAAGGGACACCTGGAAGAAGACCACTTCAACGGACAACTGGCCACCGAATAGGGGGCAGCGTGTGCCATCGCCTTCCGCGGTATGCGGGAACGTGGCCGCCGCTCAGTGGTTCTTGCCGCTGCCCTTTCCGTTCGAGCGGTCCCGGGCGCTGCCTGGCTTGTGCCCCTCGTGTTCAGCATCGCGGGCGGCGCGCTCGCGCATCCGCCGCAGGTATCGGCGCGCGCGCGCCCGTTGCACCAGATTGAGCCACCACAGAAAGCGCACCAGCAGGTAGCCGGCCAGACCCGCGGCGGCACCGAGGATCAGACTGCCGGTGAGTAGCGGTTTCCAGACCGTCAACAGCTCGGTACTGAACCATTCCCAGGTGAACTCGACACGGAATTGGCGAGCCGGTTCGCCGAGCAGCTTGCGGCCCAGGCTGTAGGCCGTATAAAAGATAGGGGGGATGGTCACCGGGTTGGATATCCAGACCAGGATGACCGAGATGGGCAGGTTGACCCGCACCAGGATTGCGATCACGGCGGCGATCAGCATCTGCATCGGGAGTGGCAGGAACGCCACGAACAGGCCCACAGCAAACGCACCAGCCACGGAACGGCGGTTGAGATGCCACAGATCGGGCGAGCCAAGACGCGGACCCAGCGGGGCCAGGGCCCGGTGCCCGCGCATGCCCTCCATGCCGGGAAACAGTTTCTTGATGATGTGTCTCGCCATGTGCGCGGTCGCCTGTCCTACCGTTGCTGGTCCGGGGGCGCGGCATGAGTGGCTTCGTGCTGGCTCTGATCGCGGTGGTGGCGCTGCTGCACTGGCAGGCAGGCCTGCCGGAGATCCCGACGGTCTGGCTGATAGTGCCGCTGCTGGCGGCCCTTCCCTGGTGGGCACGGACCCGCTGGCGCCCGGTTGCCGGTCCGCTGTGGGGTGGCCTGTCGGGCGCGCTGGTTGCGGTGGTGCTGGTGCAGGGTCATGCCTCCGCCTGGCTGGATCGCGTGATTATGGTGGAACAACGCGGCCTGGAGGTCACGGTTACCGCACGCATCGTCAGTTTGCCGGAACATGACGCGGCACGCAGCCGTTTTCGCATAGCAGTGGAGGCCGGTGACCCGGCGGCGGGCCTGCCGGCCGGGCGCGAATTGCAGGTTACGGCCTATCCGCCGCGCCCGGAGGCCCGGGCGGGCGAGCAGCGACGCATGGTGCTGCGCCTGCGCCCGCCGGACGGCCACGCAAATCCCGGAGGTTTCGACCGCGTGGCATGGTTCTATCGCGAAGGTCTGCACGGTTCGGCGACCCTGCGCGAATGGGGACCGCCCGTGGCGGCGCCGGCACACGGACCACTGCGCAACCGGGCACGCGGTGCCCTGCACCGGGTTCGGGGCACTGTGCGCGCGCGGCTGCACGCCGCCGCTCCCGAGTTGCAACACCCGGGACTGGTGCAGGCCCTGATCCTGGGTGACCGGCAGGCGATGACGGATGCCGAGTGGTCGGCATTCCTGCGGACCGGCACCAATCACCTGATGGCGATCTCGGGTCTGCACGTGGGACTGGTGGCCGGGTTTGGCGGGCTGCTTGCAACCGGGTTCTGGACTCTGGCCGGCCCCCTGCAACGGGTCCTGCGGCGCCCCGCGTTCGCCGCACTGGTCGCCATGGTCGCGGCCGCGGGTTACGCGGCCCTGGCCGGCTTCAGCATCCCCACCCAGCGAGCCCTGGTCATGCTGCTGGCGGTCCTCATCGCGATGCTGCTGCGGCGGACAAGCCTTGCCTGGCGGGGGCTCGCGCTGGCCGCCGTGCTGGTCCTGGTGCTGCATCCGGCGAGCATCCTGGCCGCGGGATTCTGGTTTTCGTTTGGCGCGGTGGCAGTCATTCTCGCATTGCTGCAGGGCCGCATGCGACGGCTTGGCTGGCGCGATGCCGCGAGCCTTCAGGTGTTGCTGGCGCTGGCCATGCTGCCGTTGAGCCTGGCCTGGTTCCAGCTCGGTTCCTGGATCGCCCCGGTCGCCAATCTGCTGGCCGTGCCGGTGGTGAGCTTCCTGGTCCTGCCACTGTTGCTGGTGGCTGCGGGCCTGGGGTTCGTGGCGGAGCCGGTCGCGCGACTGCTGCTCGGCTTGGCCGATGGCATGCTGGGGATTCTGGTGCTTGCCCTGCAGTGGCTGGCAGGTTTGCCCGTTGGGGTCGATGAGCGCTTCGTGCCGCTCACGGCCAGTGTCCTGGGCGGGTTGGCCGTGGTGCTGCTGATCCAGCCCCGCGCGCGGCTGGCAGGGGTATGGATCGTGCTGGCCGCGTTCGCCATGGCCCTGCCGGTGCGCCCGGAACTCGCACCCGGTGCATTCCGGGTCGACCTGTTCGATGTCGGACGGGGCCAGGCGGTGCTGGTACGTACCCGTGGCCATGCCTTGCTCTACGATGCGGGTTATGGACGCGAGGACGGCTACAGTGCCGGTTCGACGATTGTGGTTCCGGCGCTGCGGGCGGTCGGGGTCCGCTCCATCGACCGCATGATCCTGAGCCACGAGCACCCCGCACATGCCGGCGGGGCGGACGGCATTCGGGCGCAAATCCCGGTTGCCGAGGTGCTGCGGCGCGTGCCGCGTGCCGGGGCCGACGAGCGCGAATGCGGGGCGGGCGAGACATGGCGGTGGGACGGGGTCCGGTTCCGTCTGCTCCACCCGCCGCCGGGTTGGGACGGCACGGCCGCATCCTCCTGTGTCCTGAAGGTCGATAACGCGGCCGGTGGGGTTCTCCTCACCGGGGGACTCCGGGGGCTGGGTGAGGCCGTACTCCTGCGTCAGGTATCACCGTCGCTTCTGGACAGTGACCTTCTCGTGCTGCCGCGAGGTGCCGATGACGAGATACTGCGGCGCGGCTTGCTGGATGCGGTCGCGCCACAACGTGTCTGGACGAGCATCGCCGCCGGACAGCGCAAGTCCCAGGAAGGCCTGCGGCAGGCGCTGCGGGAGACCGGACGGGAATGGCGCGATACCGCAATGCACGGGCATCTGTGGCTGGAGCTGGATGAGCCCGTGCGCGGCGGTCGGGGATACCGGCAGGAGCAGCGACGTTTCTGGCATCGGGTGACCCGCCCGGCCGCGCGGGTTCCGGACACCGGGGCGTCGCGGGGCGGTCCTGCACTGATAGAATGGACGGATGACGATTCAGCCCAGTGACAGCATTCGCCCGGTGCGTTTCGAGGATGGCGCGTTGCGCCTGCTTGACCAGCGACGCCTCCCATCCGAGGAAACCGAACAGGTGTTTACCGATGCGCCGGCAGTGGCCGACGCGATTCGCGAGATGGTGGTGCGCGGGGCGCCGGCGATCGGTATCACGGCGGCGTTCGGCATGGTGCTCGCGTGCCGCAATGCGCGTGGCCAGACCGATTGGCGCGCGCGCATCGAGGCGGATGCGGGGCACTTGCGGGATGCCCGACCCACCGCGGTGAACCTGTTCTGGGCGCTGGAGCGCATGCAGCGGGTGATTGCCGGGTGCGCTACACCGGAAGCGGCGGAGTCCGCCTGTCAGGAAGCGGCACAGGCCATGCTCGAGGCGGATATCGCCGGCAATCGGCAGATGGGCGCGCTGGGTGCGGAGCTGATCGAGCCGGGGCAGGGGGTGCTGACGCACTGCAACACCGGGTCGCTGGCCACGGGCGGTTATGGCACCGCGCTGGGCGTGATCCGCGCGGGCTGGGATGCCGGGCGCGTGCGCGCCGTGTACGCCGACGAGACCCGTCCCTGGCTACAGGGCAGTCGCCTGACCGCCTGGGAACTGGTGCGCGACGGCATCCCGGTGCAACTGTTGTGCGAGGGGGCCGCCGCCAGTCTGATGCGCGAGGGGCGAGTCGGCTGGGTCATCGTGGGGGCCGACCGGATTGCTGCCAACGGAGATACCGCGAACAAGATCGGCACCTACGGGTTGGCCCTGCTGGCACGGGCCCACGGGGTACGCTTCATGGTTGCGGCACCGGTGGCGACCATCGATTTTGCCACCGCGGACGGTTCGGGCATCCCGATCGAGCAGCGCCCGGAGCGCGAGGTCCTGGAGCTTGCAGGGCAAATGGTGGCCGCACCGGGGGCGCGCGCATACAACCCGGCGTTCGATGTGACCCCGGCCGAGCTGATCGACGCGATCGTGACCGAGCGGGGGGTGGTTCGAACCCCGGACCGCACGCGACTGGCAGCGCTCGTCGGGCGCTAGGCAAGGATATGCGGCGTGCGCTGGAGAGTGGCTCCTGGTCTCCCTTCTTTCGTTACATGGTTCCCGTTATGCGCCTCGAGAGAGCGACAATGGGTCTCGCTCTCCCGCCACGCTCACGACGATCGCCCGAATCGGACCGACGGCTAGCGCGGTGCGCGCACCAATAGTGCGCCCCGGGAGCCGGAACGCGGGCCGACCAGTGCGTGACGGGGAGGTATCCGGGGGCTGCAATCGACGCTGGCCTGCCTGAGAGCCACGGAGAATCGATTTCAGCGGGGCTCGGTCCGCCGCCAGTGTTACCCCCTGTGGTATGATCGCGAGCTTGTTCAGACGGACGGCG
>SKNJ01000034.1 GCA_007120575.1 Thioalkalivibrio sp. | reverse complement strand
GATGCTGTGGGTGATGCTGGAGGACTGGATCGGGCGCGAGGCGTTGCGCGCGGCCCTGCGCGACTTTTACCGGGAATGGCGCTACCGCGAGGCGGGCTGGGACGACCTGCTCCGCGTTATCGATGACGCGACGGAGCCGGACCTCGAGCCCTTCTTTCGCCAATGGCTGGAACGTCCCGGTGCGCCCCGGCTCGGCCTGCGCGAGATCGAGCGGCGGCGCGACGGGGACGGCTGGACCATCGCCGGGATGCTGCGCCAGGATGCGCCCGGGGGCCCGCGGGATCTGCGGGTTCCTCTGGTGGTAGAGACAGCGGCGGGGCGCGAGAACCACTGGGTTCGGCTGTCTGAAAGGTCGCGAGAGATTCGGCTGGAGACCGCTGAACGCCCGGCCGCGATTGCGATCGACCCGGACTGGAGGATGGTTCGTCAACTCGCGCAAGGGGAATCGCCCGCGATCCTGCGCCGGGCCGATCTGGATCCGGATACCCGGGTGGTGGCGCTGGACGACGCCGATCCGGAAGAACTGCGTGCCTGGCTGGGTCGGGTGCCGGAGCGGACCGATGCGGGACGCGGCGGCACCCGGGTGGTCCTGGGCAGCCACGCTACGACCCGCGCCTGGCTGGCGGCGCGAGACCTGCCGACGGTCCCTGCCGAGGTGGTCCCGGGACTTGCGCAGCAGGGAGATGCCCGGGCCTGGGCGGTGCCCGGTACGGATGTCCTGGTGGTCGCCGCGGAGGGCGCGGCCGATCGCCGGGCGCTGGCGCGTGCGTTGCGCCACCGCGCGTCGTCGAGCTACGTCCTGCAACAGCAGGGCCGGGTAGTGGCGTCCGGAGTGTGGCCGCAAGCCGGCACCTGGCAGGCATTCGAGCCTTGAGCGCGTCCGGTTTCCAACTGGATCCGCGCCTGGAGCAGGATACCTGGGCGGTCGCTGAGTGGCCGTTGTCGCGGGTGCGCCTGATGGATCACCGGGACTATGCCTGGTTCATCCTGGTGCCGCGCCGTCCGGGGCTGTGTGAGCTGCATCATCTGGCCCGGGACGATGCGGCCCTGCTAGCGCGGGAGTCGGCGGTCCTGGCGCAGGCGATGGAGCAGGCCTTTGTCCCGCAGGCCCTGAACGTGGCCAAACTGGGCAATATCGTGGAACAGTTGCACCTGCACCACGTGGCGCGCCATGCGGGCGATCCAGCCTGGCCGGGTCCGGTGTGGGGCGCGCCAAAATCACGCGGGCTGACTGGCGATGAGGCCGAGGAACGTATCCGACGGGTCCTCGGCTGCGCCATCAGCGCTTGCGCGGAATAGCCCGCTCACCAGTCTTTGCCTTTCCTCTTGAGAATCCAGTCGCTGTTCGGCCTTGTATCGCGGAGGGGCGTATTCAGGAGGCACATGCCGCCATCTGCCGCCTCAGCCGGAACGCGGTCTCCGGGGCGCGGAGCTTCATCGCCCATCAGGATTCCGTCTGGACCAATAGACCGACAAAACCGTGAACAAGGAATGTGATTTTACGTGGTTTGTGGGGTATGGCGGGGGCTGCTTAGAAGGGCAGGCGCCGGCCTTCGAAATCATGGAAGCTGCCGCTGTCGCCAGTCCCGAGGCGGTCCAGGACCGCCAGCATCTGGCGTGCGGAGTCGACTGGTTCAAGCACCTCGGGGGCGCGGGAGCGGTAGGGTTCGGACAGCCGGGTTGCGACCGTCCCGGGCTGGAGGGCGGCCACGACGGCGTGACGGTGGCTGAAGCGCAGTTCCAGAGCGGCGGTGCGCACGATCTGGTTGAGCCCGGCCTTGGAGGCGCGGTAACTCACCCAGCCGCCGAGGTGATTGTCCTCGATCGAGCCGACGCGCGCGGACAAGGTGGCGAGCAGGCCCTTGCGGCCGCGTGGCAGGAGGGGCGACAGGTGCTTGAACAGCAGTGCCGGGCCGATAGCGTTGATGGCGAACGCCCGGGCCATGATCGCGGGCTCGAGGTCGCGCAGCCGTTTCTCCGGGCCGTGGCCGTTGATGGTCAGGATGCCGGTGGCGTCGAGGATCAGGTCCCACTCGGTTGCCTGGTCTCGCAGCCAGGTGGCGGCGTGTTCGATGCTGGCCTCGTCGAGCAGGTCCACGGGCGGGGTGCTTTGGCGTCCGAGGCCGACCACGCGTTTGCAGTTCGGGTCGTTTGCCAGGCACTCGACAAATGCGGTGCCGAGTCCGCCCGTGGCGCCGATGACGACGGCACGGTAGTGTATCTGCAGGGATTTCATATTCACTGCGACCGTCGTGCGGGCGATTGATTCCGGGGCCGCGCCCCGGTTAGGGAAACACTGATTAATGTACACACTCGCGTTGGTACCCCAGGTTTTCCGAGACAAGGCGTGTCGTGCAGCGGGTAGTGGTTCTACCCGCAAGCGGCGCAACGCAGGATCGGGGAACCTGGGGTGCCAACCCCACAAGCCATTGCAAAGCAGGGGCTCGGCCGCTTTTGCGTGGGAACGGCGTTGCGGTTCCCTTGTGCAGAATGACTGCACGGCAGTCACCGCGCCTTGTTCGCACGCAAAAGCGACTCGAGCGCGAG
>SKNJ01000230.1 GCA_007120575.1 Thioalkalivibrio sp. | reverse complement strand
GCCGAACGCTCCCGGCAGGTCCCCCCGCTGCATCAGATTCTCCGCCATCAGGACCGACGCCCCCGCATGTCCCGGCTTGAGAAGCAACGCGGTACGCGCGTCTTCCTCAGCCCCGGCCGGATTGCCGCTGCGGAAGCGCACCCCGGCCCGAAGCATCAGTACATCCGGATCCTCGGGCGCCAGGGCCAGCGCCGCCGCACTGTCGAGCTCCGCTGCATCAACCTCCCCGGCCAGCAGATGAATCTGCCCGCGGCGCACCCGCGCGGACACCAGGGAATCGTCCAGCTCGAGGGCCCGGTTGTAGTTGGCGAAGGCCCGGCGGAAATCGCCCCCGCGCTCCTCCAGCCTGCCCATCCAGTACCACGCGGACGCATTGCGGTCGTCGATCTGCAGCACATTGCGGAACTCGAGCCGGGCACGCACGTCGTCGCCGGCCTCGAACAGCTCCACGCCCCGCTCGAAGTGCCGCTGCTTGCGGGCCTCCATGTCGAAACAGGCGGTGAGAGTGAAGACGGCGAGAACAGCGAACACGAACACCGAAAGGTGTCGGGGACAAGGCAGGGGCATACGGAAGAAACTCCTGAGAATATTTTTTCCTCTTAGCACGGAAGGTCCGCAGCAAGGAAACATTGGGATTCTGTCATTGCGAGCGTAGCGCGGCAATCCATTTGGGCCAGAGGAAGCCCGAGTGGCATGGATCGAAATTTGATTCGGAGCCGAGTTCGGGCAATTCGGCGTCGCAAGGCTGGCCAAAGGACAGCAACACCCACTCGAGCAACTCGCTGATCTCCTGGCGAGTGTTGGAGATCAGGCCCACGGTCACGTCCTTGCCAAGCTTGCCCAGAAGGTGGCGGATCAGCGTGGTCTTGCCGCACCCCACCTCGAACTGTCAAACGGACTCGGTTTCCAGACGCCTCACTGACCCGCCCATGTCCCGCTCGACGTCGGCCTCGAACGGAGCATTGGCACGCTCGAGCAGGTTCAGGAAAGGCTGGACTTCCGGCAGTATCACCAACTTCACGCCGTGCTGGCTGCACCAGCTGCGCAGGCGATCATGCTTATGCAACTCCGGTGAGAATGTCAGCCATAGCTGGTTGAACTTGTGTACGGCATGCACGGTGTCGAGATCCCGCTCTGCACCGAGCACCCGGTGCCCCGCAACCGTCTGGCCGGAAATGCGGTCGTCCAGAAACCCGAGCACGCGCGTCGTAGGAAACCCCTGTTCCAGCAGAGATGCCAAGGCCGTACCGCGGTGTCCGGCCCCGTACACCAGAAGCCTTGCGTGTCCGTCCCGGTGCAGACCCCGCCGCTGCCGGCGTACCCGCTGTCGCTGCACCACGCGCACACCAACCGACAACACCACGGCCAGCAGCAGGGCGATCGGCAGCAACCCCACGGAAGCATCGCGTTCGAAGAACGCGAGCAACACGACGAAGGCGAGCGTCCAGCCCGTCAGGCTGGACCCGGTCAGCCGCAGCAGATCGCCCACCGCGTAGTGCCGAATCGCGCCCGCATAGCTGCCGCCCAAGGCCATCACCGGCAGCACCACGAGCGGCATCAACCAGAGGCCGGTGACGAGCACATGCCAGTGGTATCCCGTCGGTATCCCATCGAAGCGGGTAAGATTGGCTCCCAGCCAGGCCACCTCCACCGCCAGCAGATCCAGCAGGAACACGCGGCCGCGCAGGCGCGCGTGCCCGCGCCAGTCCACGGCACCGACCACGCTGGACCAGAGCCCGCGCGGAATCCAGAGAAAGTCCGAGAA
The DNA here is from genome assembly GCA_007120575.1 of Thioalkalivibrio sp. Taxonomy (GTDB): domain Bacteria; phylum Pseudomonadota; class Gammaproteobacteria; order Ectothiorhodospirales; family Ectothiorhodospiraceae; genus Thioalkalivibrio. The sequence continues at coordinate 784 of SKNJ01000230.1, read as the reverse complement.
CGCCGTCGCCCGGCTGAAATAGGCGATGTCCTGACGCGCCTTCTGCGGAAACAGCACCTCACGGTAGAAGGTCTCCGGGTCCCGATCCGGCGGATACAGCGCCGATTCGTTGCGAAACGCCACCTGGTTCGGGCCAAAGATCCCCGGCACGAAGTCGTGCACCCGCGCAAACTCGCCCTGGAACAGGTTCTTGAACCGCAACGTCTCCGGGCGCGGACCCACGAACGACATCTCGCCCTTCAGGATATTCCACAGCTGCGGGATCTCGTCGAACTTCGAGCGCTCCAGGAACCGCCCGAGCCGGGTCATGCGCGCATCGCGCGACACCGTGACACCAGAACCCTTGTCGCCCCAGGAGTCCGGAAACTTGCGGAACTTGTGCATCCGGAACACGCGCCCGTGCAGCCCAAGGCGTTCCTGCGAGAAGATCGCCCGCCCCGGGGAATCCACCCGAACGGCCAGCGCCAGCAGCGCCATCAGCGGCGCGCCGAGGATCAGTCCCAGCAGCGCCAGCGTGACATCCATCGCCCTCTTCACCTGCCGATCCACGTTCATTGCCATGCTATCGATCCTCCCTGTCCCCTTACCGCAGCGCCTGCAAGGCCGCGTCGGCGGCGGCGCGGTTCAGGAAGTCCTCGGCCTCGGCGGCGAACGCCAGGTGCTCCCGGGCATCCTTTACCAGGCCGAGCCGGGCATAGGTCATCCCCAGATGATAGCGCAGCTCGCCCGTTTCGGGGCTCAGCTCGACCGCACGCTCCAGCGGCGGCCGCGCGGCCTCATACTC
>SKNJ01000344.1 GCA_007120575.1 Thioalkalivibrio sp. | reverse complement strand
CTCTTGCGCCTTCGGGTTCGTGGGCCATCCGGCCCCGGCGGGCTCCAGGGACCAGCGCCCCCAGTGCAGGGCCATGCCGCCGGCCGGGTCCGCCTCCATCAGGTTGGCGGGATTCATGTCGGGGTTGTCAAAAGTCAGTGGGGTATCGCGCAACAGCGCCTGCCACTCGGGCAGGCGCACGCGCAGTGCCTGCAGGTGTTTCTCGGTCGCGCCACCGGTGGCGACGCGCAGCGATTCCAGCAGGGTGTCGTCCAGCCGCTGCCACAGGAAGGCGCGGGAACGGGCATAACGCTCCACCAAGGCCTTGTCCGGCTGCAACGGCAACAGGGCCTCGCGTGCGTTCGCGCCTGCCTCGGCCGGCTGACTCGGGGCCTCGGCCTCGTCGGGCAGGCGCAGGACGTGACACTGAAAGCCGCGCACTTCGGTGACGCCGACCCATTCGGGTGCGGGAAGGCCGGCCGGTGCGTCGGTCAGCAGGGTCGCCTCGTGCCGGGCCTGGCCGGTGCATTTGGCCCCGAACAGCTTGACCAGGTAGCGCGCGCCCTCCGGCGCCTCGCACACCAGCGCGAAGACCTCGCCCGCCGCCAGCTGGTGCCAGCGCAGGGTGGCGTCCGCGGGCCAGGGCTCGCCCGTCAACTCCGCCAGGACGGGCGGCACCCACTCGTTACGGCGCTCCGGCAGGAACAGCGGGGCAAGCGCCTTCTTCGCATCCTGTGTGCGCGGCACGAACGCGCGCCGATGGAAGAACAGTGCGTCCAGCTTGGCGCGTTCTTCATACAGCTTGGACAGCGCCGGCACCAGGCTGGCAAGACGCCCGAATGCCTGGCGCGACAGCAGCAACGCGATGATCGCCGGGATCAGCCCCGGCGGGTCGCGATAGAGAAAGTCGAACACCAGGTAGACAAAGCTCAGCATGAAGCCGATCGCGCCGAGCACGGAAAGGGTCACGCCCAGGTGCTCCTCCAGCAGCTCGTGGAAGCGTGCACTGACGGCCTGCCCCAGCAACAGCGCGGCCGCGACCACCCCGGCATAGACCAGCATGAGCCCGGCCACCGCGGGGTACAGCCAGAACAGCAAGAGCACGACCAGGAACACAAACAGCCCGCCCGCCAGCGCATTGGCGTAGCGCTTGTAGGCGTTGGAGGCCACCTCGTCCTGCCCCTCGAACAGGACCATCTTGCGGCTGCGCGCGAGCAGCTGGCCGGCCCCTCGTTCGGAACCCAGGGCGATGACCCGGTCAGCCAGCAGATACAGGCCGTAGAAACCGACCGCGGCAAGACTGAGCCAGACAATCAGCGCGTCACGCTCCACCGCCGCGAACGCCGGGGGGAAGTAACGCGGGATCCCCTCGGACCCGAGCAGGACGATGACCTTGAGGGGCAGAAAGAACGCCAGCAGCATCGAGATCTGCGCGACCAGGGTCGCCAGCACCACCGCACTGGTCGCGCCCGGCACCGCCCAGAAGAACTTGGCCCCCAGCCAGGCACTCCAGCGTATTCCTTCCCTGAGCCCCTGGAGCATCGCCACCCGGATCCCGTCCCGCAACCAAAGACCCCTATCCTACCATCCGCACCCCGGAACCCCGCCCCAAGCCGTGCCACCGAACTGCAGGAGGCGAGCCCTCTCGCCGATCCGGGCCGCCCCCCTGGGTGGTGCGACTGGTGAAATGCGGGTTCTTTGCTAGCCTCGGAGGAGACAGGGGTTGCAGCCATGGCTGCACGGGGCCTTGTCGTCGATATGCCATCGGGTCTTGCAGGAGCATGCCGATGCATCCCAAGGAGGTGGCGACGGCCGGATACGCCTCCACAACCGGTGATACCCGAGGGCGAGTTCAAGCATTTCTCAAGGGAGGACCGACTACATGGAAAACCACATCTTCCGCAGCAGCGCTGCAGCACTCGCAACGGCCTGCCTGCTCGGCTTTTCCGGGCCCGGGCTGGCCGATCAGAACGACGACATCTGGGTATCACTGGAGCAGCCCGTACAGGGCGAATTCACGACCGGCATCGGGATCATCCGCGGATGGGCGGCGGCGCCCTCGGGTATCGATCGTGTGGAGCTTTACATCAACGAGGACCCGGATACCGGCTCCCCCAACCAGGTGCTCGGTTACGGGGGGTCGCGCGAGGGCATCTGTGCCGGTATCGGCGAGGTTTCGTCGTATCCGGACTGTGCGCCCGAGGCCCGGCCCGGGTTTGCCTCGGCCTTCAACTTCAATCTCCTGCCTGACGGCGAACACACCTTTACGGTTCGCGCCTACGACAACAGTGGCGACTACAACGACGACAGCAACACCTTCACCAGCCGCAGCCTGGGCGAGGAGTTCATCAGTGACAGCGATCGCATCGCACTGCCCGCGTTCGTGGTTGACGGGGTTCGCAAGAGCAATCCCGGGGAGGACCAGTCCTTCGACATCGAGTTCGAGTGGAGCCGGGCATCCCAGCGCTTCGTCATGTCCCGGATCACCGAATACGAACCGCTGCCGTTCCTCGCCCCGACGCCACCCGGCGACCTGACCGCCACGTGGGACGACGGCAATGTCGAACTGGCATGG
>SKNJ01000081.1 GCA_007120575.1 Thioalkalivibrio sp. | reverse complement strand
GATTGCGCATTCGTCCAGCTCTCCAGCGATGGCGTGGCCGAGGCCAGCACCACATGCGCCCCGGCGATGGAGGCGCGCAGCACGGCCATGTCGCGGGCGTGATAGAGCACGCCCTCCTCCTGCTTGTAGCCGCCGTCATGTTCCTCGTCGACGACGATCAGCCCCAGATCGCGGAAGGGCAGAAACAGCGCCGAACGCGCACCCACCACCAGCCCGGCGCCGCCCTGGCCCGCCATGCGCCACAGCCGGCGGCGCTCGGCCTGAGTGACGCCGGAATGCCACTCGGCGGGGCGGGCGCCGAAGCGCGCTTCGACACGGGCGAGGAATTCGGCCGTCAGCGCAATCTCGGGCAGCAGCACCAGCGCCTGACGGTCATGGCGCAGGCATTCGGCGATCGCCTCCATGTAAACCTCGGTCTTGCCCGAGCCGGTAACCCCGCGCAGAAGCGTCGTCGCGTAACCCCCCGCCGCCACCGCCGCACGCAGATGCGCCGCGCCGCTGGCCTGATCCTCGGTCAGATCGGGACCCGGGCGCTCGGGATCAAGCCGCGGATAGGGCGCATCGCGCGGTGCCTCGCCCTCCACCAGCGCGCCGCTCTCCACCAGCCCGCGCAGGACCGAGGCCGAAACCTCCGCCTCGTACGCGAGTTCCTGCGCGCCCATCGGGGCCTCGCCATGTGCGGCAAGCCTGTCGAGCACCCGGCGCCGGGCATCGGTCAGGCGAGCAGGTTCCTGCGGGCCGCGGCGCAGGACACGGCGGGTCGCAGGCCCCTCCTGCAGACCGGGCGTGCGCGTGGCCAGCCGTAGCATCATCGGCAGCGGAGTGAGCGTGTATTCGGCCGCGCGGGTCAGAAAGGCGCGCATCTCTGCGCGCATCGGTGCGGCATCAAGCACGCGGACCACTTCGCGTAGGCGCGCCTTCGCAAGCCCGCTCTCACCCGCGCCCCAGACCACGCCGAGCACACGCCGCGGCCCCAGCGGCACCTCGACGAATGCGCCCAGCCAGCAGCCGCCCTCGGGCGCAAGATAGTCCAGCGCGCCGCCCACCGGCTGCGCAGTCAGCACAGCCAGCCTCTCGCCCGCGTCGAAAAAGCGTTGCTCGCTCATCCCCCGGCCCTTCCGGCGCTGCCCGGCATCGGTTAGAAGCGCCTCGAACGTCTGCTCTAAACCACGGGACCGTGAACATGAAATTCTTTGTCGATACCGCCGATGTCGAGGCGATCCGCGAGCTCAACGAGCTCGGCATGGTCGATGGCGTGACCACCAACCCCTCGCTGATCCTGAAATCGGGCCGCGACATCATCGAGGTGACGAAGGAGATCTGCGCCATCGTCGAAGGCCCCGTCTCGGCCGAGGTAGTCGCGCTGGAATCGGAGGCGATGATCGCCGAGGGGCGCAAGCTCGCCCAGATCGCCCCCAACATCGCCATCAAGCTGCCGCTGACCTGGGACGGGCTCAAGGCGTGCAAGATGCTTTCGGGGGAGGGGCACATGGTCAACGTGACGCTGTGCTTTTCGGCCAATCAGGCGCTGCTGGCGGCCAAGGCGGGGGCGTCGTTCATCTCACCCTTCATCGGACGGCTCGACGACATCAATCTCGACGGGATGGAGCTGATCCAGGATATCCGCACCATCTATGACAATTACGGCTTTGAGACCGAGATCCTCGCCGCCTCGATCCGCACGGTCAATCATGTCACAGAGGCCGCGCGCATCGGCGCCGACGTTATGACCGCCCCGCCCGAGGTGATCGCCAAGCTCGCCGCCCATCCGCTCACCGACAAGGGGCTCGAGAATTTCCTCAAGGATTGGGAAAAAACGGGGCAGAAAATTCTCTGAGATTGGTCTATAGTGCCGCCAACGGCCCCGGTGAGGGCGGACGAACGAGGCAGGCATGGCGAGCGCAGGATCAGCGGAAAAGGCTGGAATCGAAGACGAAATTCGCGCGCGGATTCTGGATGATCCGGGGTTAGTACTGGATGATCGCGAACTCATGCAGGCGCTGATCGAGTCGAGCGACCTGAGCATGGGCGCCAACATCGTCGATCTGCGCGGCATGGCGATGGAGCGCCTCGAGTCGCGGCTCAAGCGGCTGGAGGACACCCACCGCAGCGTCATCGCCGCGGCCTATGAGAACCTCTCGGGCACCAACCAGATCCACCGCGCAGTGCTTCGCCTGCTCGATCCGACGGGATTCGAGGAGTTTCTCGAGGTTCTGGGCGGCGATGTCGCCGAGATCCTGCGCCTCGACACGCTGCGGCTGGTGCTTGAAAACGCGCAGGGACGCGAGGAGCCCGCGCTCGACCGGCTGGGGCAGGTTCTGTGCGTGGCCGAGCCCGGCACCGTCGCCGGATACATGAGCGACGGGCGCGGCCCCGTTCGGCGCAATGTCGTGCTGCGCCAGATCGTTCCGGCCGACGCACGGATCCACGGCGCGAAGGCCGCCGACATTCGCTCCGAGGCGCTGATGAAGCTCGATTTCGGCTCCGGGCGTCTGCCGGGAATGCTGGTCATGGGCTCGGAAGACCCGCATCAGTTCCGCGCCGGTCAGGGAACCGACCT
>SKNJ01000293.1 GCA_007120575.1 Thioalkalivibrio sp. | reverse complement strand
GTGTTCAGGTCTGCGGGTGTGTCGCCAGGCGCATCCGTCTCGGGATCGCGCAGACGCAGCAGGATCCGCCCGACCCGGTCGATCTCTTCCTTGACCAGGTCGAGTTCGTGGCGTGCCTCGTGATCCTCGCCGAGCTTCATGCGCAGCACGCCCAGGTAGTTCTGAATGATACTGAGCGGGTTGCCGGCCTCGTGCACCGTCTCGCGGATACGGCGTTCCTGGTCGTCGGGCTGGCCGCCCGACGCCTCGGGTGGCCGAGCCAGGGCCCGCGCGATCTCCCGGGTCAGTGCGCGAATAAACGCGGTGCGCGGTTTCAGTTCTTCCGCCTGTTCCCGCGACAGGCCGAGGATCAGCACCCCGGCGGGCGTCGAGTCCTCCGCGATCAACGGGAAGGACCACAGTACCTCGGTTCTGCACAGACCGAATAGCTGACGGTCCACTACCGGTGCCGGGATGTGGGTGTCGCGTTCGTGCAGACGAATCTCGCGATCCAGCAGGGTGTCGGTGACCAGGCTGCGCCCCGGCAGCAGCGGCAGGGTGAAATCGGGGGCCTCGTCGTCGGCGATCCAGGAGGATACCGATCCGCCGTCCGGGTCGGTCACGAACAGCAGGCTTTGCGTGACGCCGAGGGTTAAATGCAGGGTGCGGCGGGCGGCGGTGCATTGCGCTTGCAGGTCGCGGCTGCGCGCGAGTTCGCCGCCGAGCTGCCCCAGTTCGGTGAGGTCGCGGATCCGCGTTCCGAGGGCCTGGTCTGCGTCCCGGTCGGCGTCGGTCGGCTCGCCGGGCTCCGCGCCAAGGTCGATCCCCAGTGCCCCGGCCAGGCGCGCGACATCCGTATCGATGCGGCCGCGCAGTTCCCGCGACAGACCTTCGTTCAGGCCGAACAGGGCATCGGCCGCCGCGAGCGCGGCATCGTCCTCGGAGGTGGTCTCGCCGGTGTGTGCGGCGGTACCGACCCCGAGCTGGTAGGCCAGGTTCACGATCTTGACCAGATGGTGCGCATCGAGGATTGCGGCCACCGGTTCCAGGTGATAGCGCACGGCATCCGCGAGAAAGCTGCCGAGCCCCCATGCCTCGATCAGCTCCGCGCCCAGGTCGCAGTGGCGGTCGCCGTAGGTTTCCGTCTCGGATTGCAGTAGCGTGGCCTCGTCGGCCGCCGCCTGCAGCATGGGCCAGTAGCGGGGCTCGTCCCGGCTCAGGCGGACCAGCCGGCCCAGTTCCACCAGCAGTCCGGCCAGATAGGCGTCGTCCGGATGCGGGTAACGGGTGAGGGTCGCCAGCACCCGGGCCAGATGCGCGGTGGCGAGGCTGCGCCGCCAGACCTCCCGCAGATAGCCACGGTGGCGTGGCTGGAACTGCCCGAAAAGCTGCTGAATGGCGGCGGTCAGGGCGAGCCCGCGGACGGTGTCGAGTCCCAGGGTCAGTAGCGCCCGGTCGACCGACTGGCAGGCGCTGCCGCGATAGTAGAAGGGCGAATTGGCCGCGGCGAGCAGGCGCGTCGCCATACCGGTGTCCTGCAGGATGGCGTCGCCCAGTGCCTGGAAATCCGCCTCCGCCGCCTGGGTTGCATCGAGTACGGGAATCAGCGCCTGTGGGAGGCTGGGCAGTGCATCGGTTGCCGTATTGACCCTGGCCATGCTGCTCCCCGGGCGAGTCGGGTTTCGCCGGTACCCCGTGAATGCGCTCGCGATCCTTGCGGGGCTGCGCGGATGCGCGCCTGAATCCAACAATCCCGACTATACTGCCTGGTCTTGTGTTATGCCAGCGATTCAGGTAGACGGGGACAGGAGAGGCGGGTGGTGCCCGCTTCAGGGAGACGCCAAGGGGCACGCCGATACCCCGGTCCTCGCGCGAACGAGCGCATTGATCCGCGTCGCCCCAGCCGATCTCCAACCTTGCAGGGACGTGCCATGCAGGACGCCGCGATGACCGACCCGCCCGATCCGCAGCGACACGAGGCCCCCACCCGGCCGCGGATTCTGGCCATTACCAGTGGCAAGGGCGGGGTTGGCAAGTCGAGTATCACGGTCAATCTCGGGATCACGCTGGCGCGTCAGGGGCGTCGCGTCTGCGTGCTGGATGCGGATACCGGCCTCGCCAATGTCAATATCCTGCTCGGGTTGCGTCCGCAACGTGGCCTGGCCGAAGTGCTGGCCGGGGAATGCGCGATCGAGGATATCCTGCTGGAGGGCCCGCATGGTCTGCGGATCATCCCCGGCGCCTCCGGTATCCGCGAATACGTGGAACTGGACGCGGCCCGCCAGCGCCGCCTGGTGACCGAACTGGCCCGGATCGAGCGCCACTTCGACGACCTGCTGCTGGATACTGCCGCCGGGGTTGGCGAGACCACTCTGGATTTCCTGGCGGCCGCGCATCAGGTGCTGCTGATCATTACCCCCGAACCGACCTCGCTGACCGATGCCTTTTCCCTGCTCAAGCTCGCCCTGCGCCGCCAGGCGGTGGACTGCCGCGTGATCGTGAACAAGGTCGCGGATATTGCCGAGGCGCGTGGCGTGTTCCAGCGGTTCAGCGCCGCGGTCGAAAAGTATCTCGATACCCG
>SKNJ01000098.1 GCA_007120575.1 Thioalkalivibrio sp. | reverse complement strand
GTGCCGAAACCGGTACCGGCGGTAATCAGGAACATGATCAGGATCTGGTACTTGACCGCCTCCACCGGCGGGGCACCGGCGAGGATCTGACCGGTCATCATACCGGGCAGGCTGACGATCCCGGCGGCCGCCATCGCATTGATGGTCGGCATCAGACCGGAACGCGCGGCCTCGCGGCGCATGGTGGTTACCGCCTCACTCCACGCGGCCCCCATTGCCAGCCGGGCCTCGATGGTGCGCCGCTCGCGCCATACCGTCTGGGTCAGGCGATCCAGGCCGAGCGCAATCCCGGTCATGGTGTTGCCAAGCAGCATGCCCAGCAGCGGGATCGCGTATTGCGGCTCCCACCAGGGCGTCGGTCCCACCATCGCGACCAGCGCGAGTACCGTCACCGCGAACGCGGACACGAACATAGTGGCAGCACCGATGCCGTAGCCCCACAACCCCGCGAACCGGCGCTGCTGGCGGGCCATTACCTCATAACCCGCCACCGCCAGCATCACCAGTGCCATCAGCGCCACCCACCCCAGATGGGCGTGGTCGAACAGGGTCTGCAGGATCACCCCCACCAGCAGGAGCTGGATCACGGTCCGCGCACCGGCAATGACCAGACTGCGGGCCAGGCCCATGCGCGCCCACAGCGTCAGTCCGGCCAGGGCGAGTACCAGCGCCGCGGCCAGACTCAGATCGAACGCCGACAGCGAGATCACGCTCACGCCGCCACCTCCAGCCGGCCACCCTCGATGACCAGGATGCGCCCACCCAGGCGTTGTCGCTGCAGGGAATCGTGCGATACCCACAGCGCGGCCGCTTGATGATCCGCCAGATAGCCGCGCACGGCGCGCTCAATGCGCCGGCTGTTCTCCAGGTCGAGGTTCGCGGTCGGCTCGTCCAGCAACAGCACCCGCGGGTTGTTCAGCAGGGCCCGCACCAGTCCCAGGCGCTGCTTCTCGCCGCTGGACAACCGCTCGATCTCCCAGGCCAGTGACGCCTCCGGCAGGGCCACCTGCTCCAGCAGGCTCCGCGCCGCTGCGCGCGACCACCCCGGAGGGAAGTGCTCGTCGACCCGCTCGCCCCACCAGGCGGTCTCGGCCGGCACATAGGCCACGTGCCTGCGCCATTCCACCGGGGGAACTGCAGCGCGCGCCCGGCCCGCCAGAAAGACCTGCCCGGTATTCGGGTCCAGGTCGGCCAGCGCCCTGAGCAACAGCGACTTGCCAGAACCCGAAGTCCCGGTGATCTGCACCAGTTCACCTGCCTGCGCATACAGGTCCAGGGGCCCGAGCTGGGCGGTTTGCAGATCCTTCACATCCAGGAGGCGTTCCATGCAGAGAGCACCGGTTCGTATCAAGACGGCATCGTAAACCGAAGCAGGTAGTGCGGCATCTTCCCCGGCAGGCCCCAGGTCTACGTCCGGCATCGCCTCCCGCTTCGACCGTGCTTCGCGGGGCGGTCAACCAGCCAACCAAAAAAAGGGCGCCCGGAGGGGCGCCCAAAGCCAACGTTCAAGTCCTGGGAGACTACTGTCGGCGTCGGAGGAGACAGAACCCGGGGCCCGGCCCGACGGTCCGGGCCCCGCTGACTGGAGTGTGCCGGAAGACTATTGCTTTCCGGTGAACTCCGGGTAAGCCTCGAGGCCACATTCGGAGATATCGGCCCCGGCTTGCTCGTCCTCTTCGCTCAGGCGGATGCCCATCACCGCCTTCAGGATGGCCCAGACCACCAGGCTGGCCACGAAGACGAATACGAAGATGGCGAGCAGCCCCACGATCTGGCCGAAGAAGGTCGCATCCGGGTTGGACAGCAGCACCGCCATCACGCCCCAGATACCCGCGGTCCCGTGGGCCGAGATCGCACCAACCGGGTCGTCGATCTTCAGCTTGTCCAGCGCCACGATCGAGAACACCACGATCACGCCGCCAATGGCGCCGATGATCATCGCCAGGAACGGGCTGGGCATCAGCGGCTCGGCGGTGATCGACACCAGACCCGCGACCGCGCCGTTCAGCGCCATGGTCAGGTCGGCCTTGCCGAATACCAGTCGGGTGGTAATCAGCGCAGCGACCACACCCCCGGCCGCGGCCAGATTGGTGTTGGTGAACACCGCGGCCACGGCGTTGGCGGATTCGATATCCGAGACCTTCAGCTCCGAACCACCGTTGAAGCCGAACCAGCCCAGCCACAGGATCAGCACCCCCAGGGTGGCCAGCGGCATATTGGAGCCCGGGATCGCGTTGATCTGGCCGTCCTTGCCGTACTTGCCCTTGCGCGCCCCGAGGAGCAGCACACCGGCCAGCGCCGCAGCGGCACCCGTGAAGTGGACGATGCCGGAACCGGCGTAGTCGAGGTAGCCGATCTGATCGAGGATACCGCCACCCCAGCTCCAGAAGCCCTGGATCGGGTAGATGAAGCCGGTCAGGACGACCGAAAAGGCCAGGAAGGCCCACAGCTTCATGCGTTCGGCCACGGCGCCCGAGACGATCGACATCGCGGTGGCGACGAACACGACCTGGAAGAAGAAGTCGGCCCGGTCGGAGTAGTACGGGCGGCCATCCAACCC
>SKNJ01000206.1 GCA_007120575.1 Thioalkalivibrio sp. | reverse complement strand
TCGCCGTCAGGCTCACGATGCTGCCCTCGTTGAAACTGGCAGCGCAGACGCTGCCGCAGGCGATACCCGCCGGGTTGCTGGTCACGGTTCCCGAACCCGAACCCGCGAGGTTCACTCCCAGCCTCTGCTGCTGCCCTGGCGCGGCACCCGTGGCGGCCTCGAGGCTCAGCCGCGGGGTGGTGACATCGTTGCGCGGGTCGGTGATCGGTGTACCCGTCTTTTGCAGCCGTTGGCGAATCTGGTCGACTGTCCAATCAGGGTGCAACTGACGTAGCACCGCCGCACCCCCGGCCACGAACGGCGCTGCCATGGAAGTGCCGCCCCGGGTGAGTTCCGCCGCGGTGACGAGCGCCCCGGGCGCGAGCAAGGTAAGGAAATCGGAACTGTTCGAAAAGCACGTGATCTTGTCGGCCCAGGTCGTGCTGTCCGTACAAGTGCTCCAGGCGACGCGGCCGAGGCCGGCGTCGTACGCCGCGCCCGTCGAGATCGCGCCTTCGAATGCGGCTGGGAGCGACAGACCGGCGGGCTCCCCCGTATTGCCCGAGGCGGCCACCACCGCGATACCGGCATCGATCGCGCTGGCGATCGTCGCGCCCCATGCGCCTGTGGTGGGCACCGGGCTCGAATAAGTGCTCGCTGTACCCAAACTCAGGTTGATCGCCGCAATTCCGTAGCTGGCCCGATTGGCAATACACCAGTCGATCGCCGCGACGATGTAGTCACTGGTCGCAAAGTCGCCGTCGAACACATCGAGCCCGATGATCCGCGTGTCAGGCGCGGATCCAAGGACAATGGCGGCAACATGGGTCCCGTGAAGAGAAGTGTCGTCCAGCAGTCCGTCGTCCGGAGCGAAATCCTGCACGTAGGCTACGCGGCAATTCGGCCCTGAGGGCTGGCCGCCCACGGTAGTGCATCCGCCAAAATCCTCGCGGGTGTAGTCCACACCCGTATCGAGTACACATACGGATGTCCCTGCTCCAGTGTGGCCCGCCCATTGCGCGATGGGTTGGCCAATCAGCGGCAGGCTTTCGGGAAGCATCCGCTGGGTCGTTACAACCTCCTCGACGGACAGCACCGCCGGATCGCGCGCCAGTCGCTCCAGTTGCGAGCGGGAGCGAACGCGGGCATGGATCACGGGCACTACACTGAACCGCTCGACAGTCTCGAACCGCCCCGGTTCCGCGATGCGCTGCAGCGCGCGCTCTTTGATCCGATCCAGGTCTTGCCGCCGCTCGCGCATGCGGGCGTCGTATGCAGCCCCGCGTAGGGTGGCTAGAGGCGGCCCCATGTCCGCCCGGCTCCGGTCGGTGGACGTCCAGTCATCCAGCAGGATGAGCACGTCGGCCCATTCTTCCTGGTCGATCCGCTCGATCAGGGTGGCCGGCAAAGACACGAGGGGTTCGCGTAGCTCGACTGTTTCCACAGGGCCTGCGGCCGCCTGAGCCAGTGCCATACAACCCGCAACGCACCACAAAGCGGCAATCCACGGCACACGACGCAGCGCCTCCGACCTGCGGCCGAAGGGGCGGTGGAGATGTGTCGGTATGCGCCTCAAGCTTTTCTGTGTCTCGTCAAATGTACGTGCACAGGTTCGTTCGTCATACATAATCCATCAGCCGCCCAAGCATCTGCGCTCCCGAGTCATCCTACTTGGTCCGCGCATCTACAGTCCGTCACGGCGCTACGCGGCCAGCGGGCACTACCGCGGCGGTGGGCCGTGATGCCCGACGGAGCATCTGTGGGTTTCGTTTTAGCGCTGCGTTAACGCGGGCAGATCTCCCGCCAACAGGCGTTCAATGGCCGCTACCTGTTGCCGCAGGGTCGACAGTTCCGCCAGTTGTTCCCGCTGCGTCGCCAACTGCTCACCCTGCGTCGCCAGTTGCCCCTGCTGCACCGTCTGCAGTTGCTCCAGCTCCCCGACCCGAGCCTCGTAGCCCCGGATCTCTGCGTTCTGGACCGCTAGTTGCTGCTGCTGATCCTTGTACCCCTCGATCAGCACCGCCACCAGCGCCGCATAGTTCACCGCCTCCGCCGCGCCGGTCTCGGCATCGAATTGCACCAGCTCCGGAAACACCTCGGCCACTTCCTCCGCAATCAGACCCAGCGAGGGCGCGCCGCTCTCCTTCCACTGGAACCGCACTCCTCGCAGCTGTTGCAAGGACGCACTGGCATCCGACAGCGTGGTGACGTCCGTCTTGAAGCGGGAGGCACTGGTGCTGTTGAACGCAACCGCCGAAACCGTTCCCTGGAAGAACGTGTTGCCGGCATTGTCAATCCGCATGCGCAGCCGGTCGGTGGCGCCGGTCGTGTTCTGGGCATTGTCCCGGATGAAGAACGAGCCGTTATCGGGCCCCGACGCCAGCACTCCGAAGACAAAGGACTTTAGGACATCTCCGCCGGCGGTTGTGCGCACCAGTTGGAAGGAAGTGGCGTCCATCGGACGGTCGATCCGCACCTGGGCGTTGGGCCCCCGGATGTGCAACTGGCGTTCCGGAGCGGACACCCCGATGCCGACGTTCACACTCGCCCCGGCCCCGTTCTCCCCGGCAACGCTGCCCAGAAC
>SKNJ01000051.1 GCA_007120575.1 Thioalkalivibrio sp. | reverse complement strand
TCGGCCTGGTCGGCCCGAGCCCGGCGATGCAGGCCCTGCGCGCGCAATTGCGCCGGGTGGCCGCCACCCACACCACGGTGCTGCTGCGCGGCGAGTCCGGGACCGGCAAGGAACTGGCCGCGCGCGCGCTGCACCGCCTGAGCCCGCGCGCCGACGGCCCGTTTGTCGCAGTGAATTGCGCAACCATCCCGGAGGGGCTGGTCGAGGCAGAGCTGTTTGGCCATGCCCAGGGCGCCTACACCGGCGCGGTCAAGGCGCGTACCGGGCTGATCGCGGCGGCGCACGGCGGCACGCTGTTCCTCGACGAGATCGGCGAACTCGCCCCGGCAGCACAGGCCCGCCTGCTGCGGGTGCTGCAGGACGGCGAGATCCGCCCGGTGGGCGCCAATCAGAACCAGCGCGTGGACGTGCGCCTGGTGGCCGCCACCCATCGTGATCTGGAAGGGATGATCGCCGAACAGGCCTTCCGCGCCGACCTCTACTACCGCCTGCGGGTACTGGAACTGGCGATCCCGCCGCTGCGCGAGCGCCGCGAGGACATCGAACCCCTGGCCCGGCATTTCCTCGAACCCGCCGACGCGGACGCCCCGCGCGCAACCCTGACCGAGGCGGCGCGCCAGGCCCTGGAGGCCCACGAATGGCCGGGCAACGTGCGCGAACTGGCGAATGCGCTGGAACGCGGCCGTGTACTCAGCCCGGACGGACAGATCGTCCCCGAACACCTTGGCCTGGCACCGGGCGGTTCGAATCCCGCCGAGGGTGCCAGCCTGAACGACTACTTCCGCCGCTTCGTGCGCGACAACCAGGGGCGCATGACCGAGACCGAGCTGGCGCGCGCACTGGGGATCAGCCGCAAGACGCTGTGGGAACGCCGCCAGCGCGAGAACCTGCCACGTCCATGACCACGCGACGTCGCGTGTTTCTCGCCCTGTGGCCGGACCCGGCCACCCGCACCCAACTGGACCGACTGGCCCGCACCCTCACCGGCCCCGGCCGTCCGGTCCCACAGGCTCATCTGCACCTGACCCTGGCGTTCGCCGGCAGCGTGCCCGCCGAGCAGGCCGACTGCCTGGCCACCCACATCCATGCCCTGCACCACGAGCCCATCGCGCTGACGCTCGACCGGCTCGGGCATTTCACGCGTGCCCGGGTCACCTGGGCCGGCCCCGGGCAGCCTCCAGGCGAGCTTGCGCAGCTCGCACAACAGGCCCGCGAGTTGTGCCAGCACTGCGGCATCGAGCTCCCGCCAGCCCCTTTCCGTCCACACATCACCCTGCGCCGACAAGCCCTGCCGCCACCCCACGAGGCCCTCGCCCCCCCCGTGCAGTGGTCGGCGGACACGGTCGTGCTGGTGGAATCGGGCCAGGATGGCCACCCCGGGCCCTACCGCGTGATCGCCTCGACCGGGATCGAGCACCAACCACCCTCATCACCCACGCCGTAGCGCCCGGGCCAGCCAGGCTGGATACCCCGCATCGGCAATGCCCGACCAACCGCCCGATTGTTGCGCCAGATCATGAATCCGGCCCGAGGCAAGTGCCGATAATGCAGGCAGCCGCCGTGTCCACGACCGGGATAAGGAAGCCCGGACGGTCCCGGCGTTCGCATGCCCCCACCGTTCAAGTTTTCCGGGGCGCGACCGTCAAGGTCCATGGGACTCCACGCAGCCGCTGCCAGGAAGCGGCCAACCGCCCTCCTCGCAAGCAGGGACAGGACATGCTGAAACGCTTACACGATCTCCCCATCTGGCTGCGCTTGCTCGCCGCAATCTGGCTGATGCTGGTGATCGCGTGGTCCGGCATGATCGTCTGGGCCGTGCAGGAACAACGCGCGACTGCCGAGCAACAGGCTATCCACTTCGCCGACAGCCTGCACGAGATGACCTGGGCCGGGCTCACCACCATGATGATCACCGGCACCATCGGCCAGCGTCACGAGTTCATGGAGCAGATCCAGGAGATGGGGAACGTACTGGAACTGCGGGCGCTGCGAGCCGCCGGCGTGCGCGACCAGTTCGGCGACGGTGATGCCTCGAGCCGACCCCGCGACGCGCACGAACGCCGCGTGCTGGAGACCGGCGAGCCCTACGTAACGGCACTGCCCGAGACCAGCGAACTGCGAGTGATCATGCCGGTACACAACCAGCGCGAATACCTCGGCCGCAGTTGTGTCACCTGCCACGCGCCCGCCGGTGAAGGTACCGTACTCGGCGCGACCAGCCTGCGCCTGGACATGTCGGCGGTACAACAGCAGTCCAACCGCTTCGGGGGCCTGCTGTTCGCGGTGGCGGTGCTGGTCAGCATCCCGTTGCTGGGTCTGATCTTCCTGTTCATCCGGCGAGTTGTGACACGCCCACTGGGCGAGATGACCAGCGGCCTGCGCGACATCGCGGGAGGGGGTGGTGACCTGACCCGGCGTCTGAACGTGCACGGCCAGGACGAGGTCGGGCGCGCGGTCGCGGCCTTCAACGGCGTAATGGAACAGTTCCGCACGCTGATCGCGGCCATTGTCCGCTCCACCGGCCAGCTTACCGCCGCCTCCGAACAGGTACAGCAGGTCTCGGAAGGCACCCGCGAGAGTGGCGACCGTCAGCGCCGCGAGATCGAACAGGTCGCTACCTCCATGAACCAGATGAGCGCCACCGCCCAGGACGTGGCACGCAACTCCCAGTCGGCCACCGAATCCGCGCATGCCTCGCGGGCCGCCGCCGAAGGGGGCCAGGAGGTTGTAGGTCGCACCATCGCCGGCGTCGAGGACCTGGCGACCGAGGTGCATCGCGCGGCGGAAGCGATCAAGCGCGTGGAAACCGACTCCGAGGGGATCGGCCAGGTGCTTCAGGTCATCCAGGAGATCGCGGAAAAGACCAACCTGCTGGCGCTGAATGCCGCAATCGAGGCAGCCCGCGCCGGAGAGGCCGGGCGCGGATTCGCGGTCGTGGCCGAGGAGGTGCGCGCCCTGGCGTCGCGCACCCAGGATTCCACCGAAGAGATTCGCGCCATGGTGGAACGACTGCAGTCCGGCACCCGCGACGCAGTGCAGGTCATGCAGGCCGGCGAGGACAAGACCCGACAGACCGTGGAACAGGCCGGAGAGGCCGATCAGGCCCTGCGCGAGATCCGCGATTCGGTCCGCTCGATCACCGAGATGATCGATCAGATCGCCAGCGCGGCCGAGGAACAAAGCCAGGTTGCCGAGACCATCAACGCCAATGTGACCACCGTGATGGGCGAGGCCGAACAGAATGCCGAAGGTGCAGCCCGGGGCAGCGAAGCGGCCGAAGAACTCTCGCGCCTGGCCCGCGAACTGGAGGAGCTGGCCGGGCGTTTCCGGGTCTGAATCCGCCCGGGCAGCGGCCAACCTCGGCGCAAGTCCTGCTACAGGGCTTGGGAAACACTGATCAATGCTTCCCTTGCGCGCGCCCTGGCCTGCCCCGCACCGACAGGCCTCTGCCAAGCTCAGTTCTTCAGCGTCACCGGGGTAGTGAACATCAGCAGACCGTAGTCGTCCTCGTACTGCTCCTTGAAGCGCGCGGCGATACGATCGCAAAGCTCCTGCGACCCGATCACCTCGAGGCGGATATTGCCCCCCTGGCGCCAGTTGCCCCGTCGCTTGCCGTGCCGCCCCCAGCCACGCGCATCGGTCACCGTGTAGCCCGCCGCCCCCAGGCTGCGCACCTCGTCGATCAGCATGTCCTCCAGCAGGGCCTCGGCAACCACCGTCAGCAGGTGCATGTCATCGGATTGCATCGCGCTAGCCTCCCATCGAGTACAGGGCCTGGGTCATCCAGAAATACAGCGGGACCCCCAGGAAGATATTGAACGGGAAGGTCACCCCGAGGGATGCCCCGATGGACAGCGCCGGATTCGCCTTGGGTACCGCGATGCGCATCGCGGCCGGCGCGGCGATATAGGACGCACTGGCATACAGGGTGGCCAGCAGCACGGTGCCGCCCATCGACATCCCCAGCGCCCAGCCGAGCAGAATCCCGAGGACTGCCGAGACCACCGGCATCACCACCGCGAAGGTGATCAGGAACAGACCGTACTGGCGCACGTCCGCGATGCGGCTGGACGCAACCAGCCCCATCTCCAGCAGGAACAACGCCAGCACGCCCTTGAAAAGGTCAAAGAACAGCGGTTCCAGCGGTTCGATGTGGACCGGGCCCGCGATGAACCCGATCACCAGCCCACCGGCGAGCAGGAAGATACTCTTGCCGAAAAAGACCTCGTGCATGGTCTGGCCCCAGCGGGTCGGCCCCTTGCTGCCCATGCGCGCCAGCAGGATGCCGATGATCAGGGCCGGCATCTCCAGCAGCACCAGGAACACCACCATGTGGCCCTCGTAGTCGATCCCGCGCGAGGCCAGCAGCGCCACCGCCACCGAGAAGGTGACCACCGAGACCGAGCCATAGTGCGCGGCGATCGAGGCAGAATCCGCGCGTGGCATGCGCCCCAGCCAGCGCAGCACGGGAAACGCCATCAGCGGGATCAGCGAGCCTGCGGCCAGCACCGCCAGCCCGGGCAGCAACAGCGGCAGGAGCTCGCTCTCGGCCAGCTTGACCCCACCCATCAGGCCGATCGCCAGCAACAGGTAGATCGACAGGGCCTCGTAGATCGCCATCGGGATCTTCAGATCCGACTTGGCCAGCCCCGCGACCGCCCCGAGCAGGAAAAACAGTACGACCGGATCGAACGCCATGGCCCCTCCCCCAGGGAACATTGCGCCATGTTCCCCTGACAACCCGGCGCTCAACGCGCCACATGGACGGGTGCATGCTACCGCGCCGCCCTCTTTCGCCCAAGCACCAAACCGCGCATGCTGGAAAAAAGCGCGCTCGGAGGGGCACCATGGCACGCCGAATCCTGATCCTGCAGGGCCATCCCGATCCGGCCGGCGGACACCTCGACCACGCCCTGGCCGATGCCTGCCGCGAGGGTGCGGAGCAGGCGGGCCGCCCCGTCGAGGTCCTAAACATCGCGCAGCGCGATTTCCCGCTGCTCCAGAATCAGGCCGAATTCCTCGACGAGACCGTGCCCCCGGCCATCCTCGAGGCCCAGGAGGCGATCGAGGCCGCAGACCACCTGCTGCTGATCTACCCGCTGTGGCTGGGCGACATGCCGGCAGTGGTGAAGGGCTTCCTCGAACAGGTGTTCCGGCCCTCCTTTGTCGCCGATGGCGACATGAACCGGCTGCGCCATACACGCCTGCAGGGTCGCTCGGTCCGCATCGTGGTCACCATGGGCATGCCAGCGCTGGCCTATCGCTGGTTCTACCGCGCCCACAGCCTGAAGAGCCTGGAACGCAATGTGTTCCGCTTCTGCGGCTTCGGGCCGGTGCGTCACACGCTGATCGGCCAGAACGGGGGCGATGCCACGACACGCCAGCGCTGGCTCGAACACCTGCGCGAACTGGGCCGCCAGGCAAAGTAGGCAGCCCGCGTCACGGGATCATTGCCGGCCTCGGTAGCGGTCACCCATGTTTCCTTGTTTTTTCCCGTCGGCCTTCTAAGCTCGGGGGAAACCTCAGCGAAAATTCCGCGACCGGAGGCCGCCATGTACAGAATCATCGCGGGGCTCGCCATGGCCCTGGTACTCGTCCCCGGGCTGGCCGCAGCGCAGGACTCCGGACCCGTACTCGACCCCAGCGGGGTCAACCCGGGCTGGGTGGAACCACCCGAGTGGTTCAAGCTGTCGTTCCTCGACCTGCAAGAAGACGTCGAGGAGGCCGCCGCCGAGGATCGCCGGGTGCTGCTCTACTTCCTGCAGGATGGCTGTCCCTACTGTGAACGGCTGGTGCGCGACAACTGGGGCCAGCGTGATATCGCCGACCTGACCCGGACACACTTCGACGTGATCGCCATCAACATGTGGGGCGACCAGCCAGTGACCGACCTGGACGGCAACCAGACCACCGAGCGCCAGATTGCCGAGGATCTGCGCGTGCAGTACACCCCGACCCTGGTCTTTCTGGACGAGCGGGGTGACCAGGTGATCCGCATCAATGGCTACTACCCGCCCCACCAGTTCCGGGCGCTGCTGGAATGGGCCGGCAAGGGCCTCGAAGACGAGATGAGCGCGAGCGAATACTACGCCCGCCTCGACCCGCCGGAGGCCAGCGGCGAGCTGCACGACCAGCCGTTCTTCCTGGATCCGCCGGACCACAACCTGCAGGCGATCGCCCGCGAGTCCGATCGCCACCTGCTGGTGCTGTTCGAACAGCCACACTGCCCTGCCTGCGACGAATTGCACCAGGAGATCTTCCCGCAGAAGGCGACCCTGGAGCAGGTCGAAAACCTGGACGTCGTCCGGCTCGACCGCTATTCAGAAGGAGACCTGATCGGGCCGGACGGCCAGGCCACCACGCCGCGCGACTGGGCCCGCGACCTTGATGTGAAGTACAGCCCCGCCTTCGTCTATTTCGACAGCGATGGCGAAGAGGTCTTCCGCGCGGACGCCTATTTCCGGGCCTTCCATGTGCAATCAGTGATGGAATACGTGCACTCCGGTGCCTACCGCGAACAGCCCAACCTGCAGCGCTTCATCCAGGCGCGCGCCGACCGGCTGTACGAAGAGGGCGTGGAGGTCGAACTCTGGTAGTCACGGGCACCCGGCCGGCCGACGCCTCGAGGGTGCTCCGGAGGACCCGAGGCAGCCGGGTATTCAGAGCGTGGAGCGCAATGCCGACATCGGCTGCGGTCGCCCGAAAAGATACCCCTGCGCATAATCGCAGCCCAGATCGCGCAGGATATCGGCCTGCTCCCGGGTTTCTACCCCCTCGGCGAGGACGGCCAGGCCCATTGCCCGGGCCATACCCACCACCGCGCTGGCAATCTCCCGATCCGCCGCGTCGTCCTCCAGATCCCGGACCAGGGAACGATCCAGCTTCAGCTTGTGGATTGGCAGGCGCTTGATGGTCGCCAGATTCGAGCAACCGGTGCCGAAATCGTCCACCGCGACCCGGGCACCGTTGACCCCCAGCCGCAGCAAGACGCGATACAGCTCCTCGGGGCTCTGTGACAGGGCACTCTCGGTCAATTCGAACTCGATGCGTTCCAGCGCCACGTGGTGCGACCCGGCGATCGCGCTGAGCACACCCGCAAAATCCGGCTGGCCGTCCAGCGCCGGGTGAATCTGCAAGGGGGACACGTTCACCGCAAACGACAGGGTATCGAAGTCGCAGGACAGCGGCTCCGAGGACAACTGGGCCACTTCGCGCATGGCCCGTTCGAATACCCCGACGCCCAGCTCCTCGATCAGCCCCGACCGTTCCGCCAGCGGTATGAACACGTCCGGTGGGACGAAACTCCCGTCCGCGGACGGCCAGCGGGCCAGCGCCTCCAGCCCGACCACCCGTCCGGAGTCCAGCTCCACCTGCGGCTGCCAGTCGAGAGTGATCCCGCCTTCCGCGATGGCGCGGCGCAATTCCGAGGTCAGCCGCACGCGCTCCACGAACTGGTCGTAGCCCGAGGCGGAAAAGAACCGGTACCCGGCGCGCTGATCCGCCTTGGCCTCGTACAGGGCATTATCTGCCGCCATCAACAGGTTTTCGGCCGTGCCCGCATCATGCGGAAACAGGCCGATCCCCATGCTGGCCGAGGTACGCACCGCCTCGCCGGTCGCCGCCAGCGCGAACTCGCGATTCACCCCCTCGAGTACCCGCTGGACCACTCCGCTCACGGAGTCCGTGTCATCACAGTCCGGCAGCAGCAGGGTGAACTCGTCACCGCCGAAACGCGCCACACTGTCCACCTCGCGCACCGCACTGCGCAGGGCGTCGGCGATATTCCGCAACAACTCGTCACCGGCCGCATGGCCCCGCGTGTCGTTGATCTCCTTGAAATCGTCCAGATCCACGAACACCACCGCCAGGCCCTTGCCGTCCCGCCGGGCGTCGCGCAGGGCCTGCTCCAGGCGATCCATGAACAACTGCCGGTTGGGCAGACCGGTCAGGGCATCGTGATAGGCGAGGTACTGCAGCCGCTGGCGCAGTTCGAGTTGCCGGGTGGTATCCGAAAACACGCCGACGAAATAGTGAATCTCGCCGTCCTCTCCGCGAATCGCGTTGATGTGCAGCCATTCCGGATACACCTCGCCATCCTTGCGGCGATTCCAGATCTCGCCTTCCCAGGCATCGGTCTGCTGCAGGCTCTGCCACATCGCGGCGTAGAAGGCCGGGTCCTGTACGCCGGAGTGGAGGAGCGCCGGTGTCTCGCCCACCGCCTCCTCGCGCGACCAGCCGGTGGTGCGCTCGAAGGCGGGGTTCACCTGGACAATGCGCTGTCGGGCATCGGTGACCATGATGCCCTCGCTGGTGGAGTCGAACACGGCGGCGGCGATCCGTTTCTGTTCCAGCTCGTGGCGGTAATCCTCCAGCAGGGCCTCCAGTTCCCGGCGTTGCTGCTGCTCGCGATGCATGAGCGCATCCGCGATCGAAAGCCGCGATATCACACCGGCGAACGCCCCGTCCTCGCTAGTCACTGCCAGGTAGTCCACCGCGCGCCGGTCCATCTCGCGCAGGGCGTCGCCCAGGGGCAGGTCATGAGGTTCCAGCGGACCGGGCCGCTGAAACAACAGATCGGCAAAGATCCGCCGGGGAAACAGCGCCGCCGCGCGTGCGGTCACCAAACCGAGGTACTCGCCCTCCTCGCCCGTCACCACAAACACCGGGTGCTCCCCCGTACGGGCCACCATGTCGAAGCAGTCGAAGGCATCGACCCGCAGCGCGCGCGAATCGATACAGTCCAGGAGCCCCAGTTCATTCATGCGCTATCGCTCCACTTCCAGATCGACTTCCACCTGCAGGTGCAACTGGATAATCTCTTCCGCGCCCATCACCGGCTTGATCTCGGCAAGCACGAACTGGCGGATCTGGTCCTCCGAAATCTTGCGCAGGATCGAACTGCGGACCAGGATGTCGCCGATCACGTCATCCTCGATCTCCACATGCCCGAACGAACGCACCGATAACAGTTCCAGCGCCCGTCCCACCGCCACATGCCCGATCGGCGACTCGCGCCCCAGGACCAGGCCGTCATCGATCGGTGGCAGCACGAATTCCCGCAGACTCGCCCGGATCCGGTGGCGCCGCTGGTATCGTTCTTGCGCGGACATCGCCCGACCCCCATGCATTCGCGAAAAACGGATGGTCGGCTATCGCATCCGGCCAGCGGCATATGGCCCAGCAAACGCCGGTCGACGCTGCGTGGACCCGCAAACCCGACAGCTAGCCCGGGTTCGGCAGGATCCGCGGGAGGTTCACCAAAAACGCTCCGCCACCCAGCCCGCCATTATTGCGCAGCTCGACATAACCAGTATGCGCCAGATCAAATAATGGTGAATCACCGCCAGGCCCGGCCGATTCGGAGACGCCGTGCAACTGCGCGACGACCGCGCAGAAGTACAGCCCCAGCCCGGTACGACCCGCCGAGCGGTCTAGCACCCCCTGTTGATCGGCATCGCGACGCCCGAGCATCGATGCCGGGAACCCGGGTCCGTCGTCCTCGATACGGATACGCAGCCAGTCTCCGTCACGCACCGCCGTCAGCAGGATGTGGCCAGCGGTGTAGCGAATCGTGTTGGTGATGACGTTTTCCAGCAGCCCGCCCATCAGTTCGGCATCCAGGGGCCAAACCAGGTCCTCGTCACAGTCGATTTCGCAGACCACGCCACGATAGTCCATCAGCGGCTTCTGACGCAGGGCGTGTTCTTCCAGCAGGTCGTAGACCGGGTTGGGGGAAAATTGCGGGGTATAGAAGCCTTCGTTGCGACGGTAGAGGGTCAGCAACTGCACCAGGGTATCGTTGACCCGCTGCGCCTCGTACTGCAGATGGATCAGACGCTCGCGCTCGCAGCGGCACTCGCCGGTATCCGGATCCACCAGATCGGAGATCGTGTTGATCACCGCGTTCAGCGATCCCTTCATGTCGTGGATCCCGATCGCCATCAGCGTATTGAAGTCCACCCG
>SKNJ01000219.1 GCA_007120575.1 Thioalkalivibrio sp. | reverse complement strand
TACACCGGATCGACATCGACGATCACACCGCGATAATCGAACTTGGTATGGTGAACCAGCTCACCGACGGTAAAGCGTGTGCGTGTGGTCATGATCCCCTCTGTACTGCCTCGGTGCGTAGTTCTTTATTGTGGACCGTCGCCGTCGACGCGTGTTTCGAGATACGTCGTCGAATGATGCCGGTTTGCCTTGTCCGTAGCCCCTGAATACCCAACACGGTACCGCCATGAGTCGCAATCCGTCCGGCCTGGACCCAAGCTTCCACGTTCATATCCCCGAGGGCGACGATCGCGAACGACGCGTCTGTGACCATTGTGGCTTCGTTGACTACGAAAACCCGCGAATCATCGTCGGCAGCGTGGCCATCTGGGAGGATCGCGTGTTGCTTTGCCGCCGGGCCATCGAACCGCGCCGGGGTTACTGGACGCTGCCGGCCGGCTTCATGGAAAAGGGCGAGACCCCGGCCGCGGGCGCCCGTCGCGAGGCCTGGGAGGAAGCCCGTGCCCGCCTGGAAACCGATCAGTTGCTTGGGGTCTACAGCGTGGCGCATATCGGCCATGTACAGATGATCTACCGGGCGCGCCTGCTCAGTGATGCGATTGCGCCAGGCCCCGAATCGCAAGAGGTTGGTTTGTTCCGGTTCGATGAACTGCCACGGGACCTGGCCTTCCCATCGGTCACTTGGGCCCTGCGCCACTATCTCGAGACACGCGATCAAACGGATTTTGCTCCGCGCTCGGCGCCTCTCGCCAACGCGGAAGGCGAGCCGCCCGGACTCTAGGGAAACACTGATCAATGTACACGCTCGCGCTCGAGTCGCTTTTGCGTGCGAACAAGGCGCGGCGACTGCCGTGCAGTCATTCTGCACAAGTGAGCCGCAACGCAGTGCGCGCGCAAAAGCGGCCGAGCCCCTTCGGGGTTGGCACCCCAGGTTCCCCGATCCTGCGTTGCGCCGCTTGCCGGTAGAACCACTACCTGCTGCGCACCGCGCCTTGGCTCGGAAAACCTGGGGTGCCAACGCGAGTGTGTACATTGATCAGTGTTTCCCTCGAAGACGGATCAATGTACACGTTCGTGCGCGAGTCGCTCTTGCGTGCGGACACCGCGCGGTGACTGCCGCATTGCCATCCTGCACGAGGCGGACCTAGTCGCCGCCACGCTGGGGCCCGTAGTGCCGGAACTTCTCCAGAACTCGCTCCATTTCCGCGTCGTCCAGAAGCCGCGGCCCCCCGATCTGCAGACTGAGCACATACTGCTGTGCCAGGAGCTCGACCTCTCCGGCGAGCCACAGTGCCCGCTCCAGGTCCGGTCCGGTCGCGATCATCCCGTGGTTCGCCAGCAGGCATGCGGTGCGATCCTGCAGGGCTTCGACGGCAAGCTGCGACAGGTTCTCCGTACCAAAGGTGGCATACGGCGCGCAGCGGATCGAGTTTCCCCCGGCGGCCGCGATCATGTAGTGGAGGGCGGGTATGTCTAGGCCCTGGATCGCCACCACGCTGGCATGGAGCGAATGTACATGGATGACCGCGCCCAACTCGGGACGCGCCTGGAGGATGGCGCGGTGGAAATGCCATTCGCTGGAAGGCTTGCGATCACCCGTCCAGTGCCCGTCCCCGTCGACCTGCACCAGGTCATCCGGCTGCAGGGCTTCGTAGGGGATGCCGGAAGGCGTAATCAGCATGCCGTCGCCGTGACGCACACTGATATTGCCGGAGGTGCCCTGATTCAGGCCCCGGCGGTTGGTCTCCAGCCCGGCGTGGATGACGGCCTCGCGAAGGGCGGCCTCGTGCGAGGTGGTAGCTGACTGTTCTGGCATGTTGGCGGCGGCGAATGGATGCAGGGTGATTGTACCGGGTTCGCACGGAACCCCTCATTGGGCGTGGGGTCAACGGAGAGGGCCCGTCCGGCACGCGGGATCTAAACCGTGCTCATGGAAATCGGTCGGGCCTACCGTCTATATTGGGTCCCAATATCCGGTTCGCCAGATGCTGGCGAATCTTTTTCGTTACAGGGAGGAAGAATCATGAAGAACGTAGCACGTCTGTTTACCGCCACCACCGTGGCCGCCGCATTGACCCTCGGGCTGGGTGCGACCAGCACCGTTCATGCCTTCGATGAACACGAGGCCACCATTGACTACCGCCAGGGCGTAATGCGCGCGATCGGCGGGAACGTCGGCGCCATCGCGGCCGTCGTCGTGGACGGCGCCGATTTTGGCGACAACCTGAAGATGCATACCAGCCAGTTGGTGGCACTCAGCCAGGATATCCCGGGCCTGTTCCCGCAGGGCAGTGACTTTCCGGACACCGACGCCAAGGAAGAGATCTGGGACGACTGGGAACGTTTCGAGGAGCTCTCCAACGACACGCTGGTGGCCGCCGAGGCCCTGCACGCGGCTGTCGAAGCCGGTGACGAAGACGAATACGCCATTCGCTTCCGCAACCTCGGGCAATCCTGCCAGGCCTGCCACGACGACTTCCGCCGCGACTGATTCGCGGTGGTGCTGCGCAAGAAGGGGCTGACAGCCTGCCTGTCAGCCCTGTTTCTTCTCGGGGCGGGAGCCACGGTACAGGCGGAGGTGCGGATCGGCGAGCACGATCCGTCCGTCGGCCCCGACGAACAGATTGCATACGGTGAGTATGTCTTGCGCGCCGGCGGATGCGTGACCTGCCATACAGCGGAAGACGGAGAATTCCTGGCCGGCGGGCGGCCGATCGAGAGCCCGTTCGGTGCGTTTTACGGGCCGAACATTACTCCTGATACGAAACACGGTATCGGAGGCTGGTCGGAGGAAGACTTCAAGCGCGCCCTCCTGGAGGGCCGCAGCCCGGACGGGTATCACTATTACCCGGCCTTTCCGTACACGGCGTACACCCAGATGCAGCCACGTGACGTGGAAGCCCTGTGGGCCTTCCTGCAGTCCGAGGTGGAACCGGTCGCGCGAGAAAACACCCCGCATGACCTAGTCTGGTATGCCCGGTTCCGGCCGTCCCTGATGGGGTGGAAGTGGCTGCATTTCGAACCGGGGACCTTCGAGGCCGCCCCCGACCAGTCGGAGGAATGGAACCGTGGGGCCTACCTCGCCAACGCCCTTGGACACTGCATGGAGTGCCATACTCCGCGCACGCGGACCGGTGGTCTGGACCTCCAGCGCATCGGGGCCGGAGCCCGACTGCCCGACGGGGACGTTGCCTCCAATATCACGCCGGATCGCGAAACTGGCATCGGACGCTGGGGGGAACGGCATATTGCGCGCTATCTGGAGATGGGCCTGACCCGCGACGGTGATTTTGCCGGCGGCGGCATGGCCGACGTGATCGATCACGGCACTGCCCATTTGACCGATGCTGATCGCCGCGCCATCGCCATCTATATCGGTTCTCTGGAGCCCATTGAACACGATCCCGGGTGACAGGCACCGCCGTACGCACCACGAAAAAGGGCCAGGTCGCGATGACCTGGCCCTTTTTCTTTGTCTGGCTCCCCGGGACGGGCTCGAACCGCCGACCTAGTGATTAACAGTCACCCGCTCTACCGACTGAGCTACCGGGGAATTGGGCGCAAATCCTAATGGGGCGGGGCGGGGGCGTCAAGCTGAATTTCGCCCCGGGAGCGGATTCAGCGGTGGGATGCGGCGAACTGGCGCAGGCGGTCCAGCGCCTTGTCGAGCATTTCCATGCTGGTGGCGAATGAGACACGGACATGGCCGGCGGCGCCAAATGCGCTGCCGGGGACCAGGGCCACGCCGACCTCGTCCAGCAGCTGCTTGGTCAGGGCCACGTCGGTGTCGATCCCGGCCGTCTCCATCAGGCCGGTGACGCGCGGGAAGCAGTAGAACGTGCCATCTGGCATCAGGCACTCGATGCCGTCGATCGCATTGAGGCCGTCGACCACGTGGCGGGCGCGCTCGGCAAACGCGGAGCACATCGTGGTGACACAGCTCTGGTCGCCATCCAGCGCGGCCTCGGCCCCGGCCTGGGCGATGGATGTCGGGTTGGAGGTGCTTTGCGACTGGATCTTCTTCATCGCCGCAATCAGGTTCCTCGGGCCACCGGCGTAGCCAATCCGCCAGCCGGTCATCGCGTAGGCCTTGGAGACGCCGTTCAGGACCACGGTGCGTTCCAGCAGGTCGGGGGCCACGTTGACGATATTCACGAACGGTGCGGATCCGAAACGGATGTGTTCGTACATGTCGTCGGTGGCGATGACGATCTGTGGGTGACGGCGCAGGACCTCGGCCAGTTCGGTCAGTTGCGCGGCGGAATAGGCGGCACCCGTCGGGTTGGAAGGGCTGTTCAGGAATACGAGCCGGGTGGCGGGGGTCATCGCGGCCTCGAGCTGTTCGCCCGTGATGCGGAATCCGGCCTCCTGTTCGGCGCTGACAACCACGGGGCGGGCCCCGGCGAGCAGGGCAATATCGGGGTAGGACACCCAGTAGGGGGCCGGGATCACGACCTCGTCACCCGGATTGAGCAGGGCCTGGCACAGGTTGAAAATGCTCTGTTTGCCGCCGGAGGAGACCAGGATCTGGTCGGGGCTGAACGTCAGGCCGTTGTCACGATCGAACTTGCGTATGATCGCGGCCTTGAGGCTGGCCGTGCCGTCCACCGGAGTGTACTTGGTTTCCCCGCGGGCAAGCGCGTCGATCGCAGCCTGCTTGATATGCTCGGGGGTGTCGAAATCCGGTTCTCCGGCCCCCAGCCCGACGATGTCCCGTCCCTCGGCTCGTAGCTGGGCGGCCAGTGCGCTGACGGCGAGAGTGGGGGAGGGCTGGATGCGCTGAACGCGGTCGGAGAGTTCGATTTCCAAGGGGTAGGCCTCTGTGTGATCGGGGCGAAGGGCCGCGCGCGGCCGGGTGCGAAATGATACTGAAATCAGGCGCGGAGGATAAGGTGCAGCCAGACCAGGGCGAACAATTCAAAGTCGTGTCCGAATACCAGCCGGCGGGCGATCAGCCGGCGGCGATCCGCGCGCTGACTGAAGGGCTGGAGGCCGGGCTGGCGCACCAGGTGCTGCTGGGGGTGACCGGCTCGGGCAAGACCTTCACCATCGCCAACGTGATCGAGAACCTGCAGCGCCCGACCATCGTCATGGCGCCGAACAAGACCCTCGCGGCGCAGTTGTACGGTGAATTCAAGGAGTTCTTCCCGAACAACGCAGTGGAATACTTCGTCTCGTACTACGATTACTACCAGCCGGAGGCCTACGTCCCATCGTCGGATACCTATATCGAGAAGGACGCCTCGATCAACGACCATATCGAACAGATGCGCCTGTCCGCGACCCGGGCGCTGCTGGAACGGCGTGACGCGATCATCGTGGCCTCGGTATCCGCGATCTATGGCCTGGGTGACCCGCGCAAGTACCTGTCGATGGTGCTGCACGTGCAGCGCGGCGACCGCATTGACCAGCGTGACTTCCTGCGTCGTCTGGCCGAGTTGCAGTACACGCGCAACGACGCCGAGTTGCGCCGTGCGACGTACCGGGTGCGCGGCGAGGTGATCGACATCCATCCGGCGGATTCCGAGACGGAAGCGGTGCGCATCGAGCTGTTCGACGACGAGGTCGAACGGCTATCGTATTTTGATCCTCTGACCGGCGAGGTGCTGCGGAAGGTACCGCGCCTGACCATCTACCCGAAGACCCACTATGTGACCCCGCGCGAGACCCTGCTGGGGGCGGTGGACCACATTCGCGACGAACTGAAGGAGCGGCTGGACTTCCTGCGCAAGGAAGACCGCCTGGTCGAGGCACAGAGGCTCGAACAGCGTACCTTGTTCGACTTGGAGATGATCCTCGAGATTGGCTACTGCAACGGTATCGAGAACTACTCGCGCTACCTCTCCGGGCGCGCGCCCGGCGAACCGCCACCGACCTTCTTCGACTACCTGCCGAAGGACGCGCTGCTGGTGATCGACGAATCGCACGTGTCGGTCCCCCAGGTCGGCGGGATGTACAAGGGTGACCGCTCGCGCAAGGAGACGCTGGTGGAATACGGTTTCCGCCTGCCGTCGGCGCTGGACAACCGTCCGCTGCGCTTCGAGGAATTCGAGGCACTGATGCCGCAAACCATCTACGTCTCCGCCACGCCGGGCCCGTACGAACGCGAACACGCGGGGGCAATCGTCGATCAGGTGGTGCGCCCGACCGGGCTGCTGGACCCGGTCCTGGAGGTGCGCCCGGCCGGGACCCAGGTGGATGACGTCCTCTCCGAGGTGCGCGACCGGGCGGAGTGCGACGAGCGCGTCCTGATCACCACGCTGACCAAGCGCATGGCCGAGGACCTGACGGACTACCTGTCCGAACACGGGGTGCGCGTGCGTTACCTGCACTCGGACATCGACACCGTCGAGCGCATGGAGATCATCCGCGACCTGCGCCTGGGCGAGTTCGATGTGCTGGTGGGGATCAACCTGCTGCGCGAGGGTCTGGATATGCCCGAGGTCTCGCTGGTGGCGATCCTGGATGCCGACAAGGAGGGCTTCCTGCGCTCCGATCGTTCGCTGATTCAGACCATTGGCCGGGCCGCGCGTAACGTGAACGGCAAGGCGATCCTGTATGGGGACAAGGTGACCGGCTCCATGCGGCGCGCGATCGACGAGACCGAACGCCGCCGGGCGAAGCAGATCGAGCATAATGAGGCGCACGGAATCACCCCGACGGGTATCCGCAAGAATGTCGCCGACATCCTGGAGGCGCGCCACACGACGCCCGGCAGCGGCCGGCGTGGACAAAAGACGGTCGCGGAGGAGGCCCCGGACTATGTCGCGGCGCCCGGCAACGCCGCGCGCGAGATCGAACGTCTGGAACAGGAGATGTTCGCCAAGGCTCGCGACCTGGAATTCGAGGAGGCTGCACGCCTGCGCGACCGGATCGAGAAACTGAAAGCACTCGCGTTCAGACCCGAAGCCTCGCTATCCTGAAAGGATTGCTCCCCGAGCGCCAACTCGAACCCTCGAATCCATGACTCACAACACGACCGCACCTCCCGGGCCGGTAATGATCGATGTCACCGGCACCGAACTGGCCCCGGACGACCGCGCGCGTCTGCGCCATCCCGCCACCGGCGGGGTGATCCTGTTTGCCCGCAACGTCGGGGTACCCGAACAGGTGAGGGCGCTGGTCTCCGCCATCCGCGCAGAGCGACCCGGCCTGCTGATCGCGGTGGATCAGGAAGGCGGCCGGGTGCGGCGCCTGCGCGAGGGCTTCACCGACATCCCGCCGATGCGCGAGCTGGGCCATATCTATGACTACGATCGCAACAAGGCCTGCGAACTGGCACACGCGACCGGCGAATTGCTGGGGCTGGAACTGCGCTCCGTGGATATCGACTTCAGCTTTACCCCGGTGCTGGACCGCGACATCGACGTCAGTGACGTGATCGGGGACCGCGCCTTTCACCACGATCCGGAAGTGATCGCGCAACTGGCTGGCGAGCTGATCCGTGGCCTGGAGGCAGCGGGGATCGCGGCCGTCGGCAAGCACTTCCCGGGGCACGGCGCCGTGGCGTCGGATTCCCACCACACCCTTCCGGTGGACGACCGTCCCCTGTCCGAGATCGAGAACCAGGACCTGGAGGCATTCCGCCCGGTGCTGGCGGATCTCGGGGCCATCATGCCGGCGCACGTGCTGTATCCGCAGGTGGATGCCCAGCCAGCCGGATTCTCGCGGGTATGGTTGCAGGATATCCTGCGCCGGGAGCTGCGCTTTCGGGGCGCCATCCTCAGCGATGACCTGGCGATGGCGGGGGCGGAAATTGCCGGAACCCCGGCGCAACGGGCCCGTGCCGCACGCGAGGCTGGCTGCGACATGGTGCTGGTGTGCAATGCACCCGCGCAGGCCGACGCCGTACTCGAGGCCGAGGCGGGTTATCCGCTGTCGGAGGACGCCCGGCGACGCCTGGAACGGCTGCGAGCCCGCAATCTGACGCCGAATCGCCACCGCCTGCCGACCCTGCAGGCAAGGCTTCGGCACTGGATTCAGGCCACCCGCGCGACCTCCGCGTAATGGGGGAAAAAGGTGCATTGGCGCGCGCGCGTTCACCCGCCTATAATGCGCCACGGCTCGCAGTTGAGTAGCTATTAATATTCACATTCAATACTGAAGTTGGAGATCAAAAATGGCTGACAAGCTCCTGATCGTCATGGTCAACACCGACCCGAGCAACGCCTCCGAACTCGGTGCGCCGTTCTTCCAGGCCACCGTGGCGGCCGCGATGGAATACGACGTCGAGGTCATCATGACCGGCCGGGCCGGCGAGCTCGCCAAGAAGGGCGTGGCCGAAAACCTGTTCGTGCAGGAAGGCTCCAGCAAGAGCGTGTACGACTTCATGAAGGATGCGGTGGAAGCGGGCGTAGTGATGAAGGTCTGCACTCCGACCCTGGATCTGTGGGGCAACGACCTGATCCCCGAGATCGAGGAAACCGTGGGTGGCGCCTACGTGATCTCCGAGGCCATGGACGACGACACGGTGACCTTTACCTACTAAGGCAACCCGTTGTTCGCGCTCCGGCCGGCCCTGGTGGCCGGCCGGTTGCGTTTTGGGGCTGGATGGCCGCGACCAGAGTTGATTCGCGCCCCGCCGCCCGGGATACTCGACCCCGACATTACCCCTACACCCCGACCTCCAGGACCCAGCATGAGCCCCGAACAGGCCCGAGCGACCTTGCGTGATGCGGACTGCCTTTTCAGCCGTGACGCGGTCGAGACCGCGATCGACCGGCTGGCGGAACGAACCGCGGAGGTGCTCAAGCACCGTAACCCGCTGGTCCTCGGCGTAATGAACGGGGGTGTCGTACTGATGGGAGGATTGCTGACCCGCTGGTCATTCCCGATGCAGGTGGACTACCTGCATGCAACCCGCTATCGCGGCGGCACACGGGGCGGAGAGCAGCTGCACTGGCTCGCTCACCCCCAGACACCGATCGCGGGGCGCACCGTAGTGATCGTGGACGACATCCTCGACGGCGGGGTGACTCTGGAGGGTATCCGCGCCTTTTGCGAAGAGCAGGGGGCGGAGGAGGTGATTGCCATCGTGCTGGTCGAAAAGGAAAATCCCGAGCGCGATCCCTCGATCACGGTCGACTTTGCCGCCCTGGAGGCCCCCAACCGTTATCTTTTCGGATACGGCATGGACTATCAGGATTACCTCCGTAACGCACCCGGCATCTTCGCCGTCGCCAACCACTAACCCGGGATTTCCCGCCCATGTCGCGAACCCGTCTTGCCATCATCGGAGGCACAGGCCTCACCCGCCTCAAGGATCTGGAAATCATCCGCCGCGAGGTGATGCACACCCCGTACGGGGAACCGTCAGGACCGCTGACCTTCGGCACCCTCAACGGCACCGAGATCGTGTTCCTGCCACGCCACGGGGCCCAGCACACCATACCGCCGCATCAGGTGAACTATCGCGCCAATATCTGGGCCCTGAACAATGCCGGGATGGATACCGTGGTCGCGATTGCGGCAGTCGGTGGTATCACACCGTCGATGGCACCCGGCGTTCTTGCGATCCCCGACCAGATCATCGACTACACCTGGTCGCGCGCAAACACCTATTTCGACGGTGGTGAACTCGACAGCGTGACTCATATCGACATGACCTGGCCGTACAGCCAACGTGTGCGCGAGCGCTTGATCCATTCCGCGAAGGAGTTGCAGATCGAGGCGGTGGGTAGCGGCACCTATGGCGCGACGCAAGGACCGCGACTGGAAACAGCGGCGGAGATTCGCCGCATGGAACGCGACGGCTGCGATCTGGTCGGGATGACGGGCATGCCCGAAGCGGCGCTGGCGCGCGAACTGGAACTCGACTATGCCTGCTGTGCAGTAGTCGCCAACTGGGCTGCGGGGAAGTCCGGCGACGAGATCACCATGGACGACATCGCCGCCAATCTCGCGACCGGGATGGACCGCGTGAAGCAGTTGCTCACGCACGTCATCGGTCGGCTTTCCTGATCGACGAGGG
>SKNJ01000080.1 GCA_007120575.1 Thioalkalivibrio sp. | reverse complement strand
TTTTCGCTGGGCCCAGTTCGTGGGCGACAAGAATCTGCGGATCGCGACCACCGACGCGGACCAGCTGCACGGCTATCTGCGCTCGCATCCGGCGATCAGTGACCTGCTGGTGACCGGTGGCGACCCGATGGTGATGAAGACCCAGCACCTGAGGGCCTACCTCGAAGGGCTGCTCGCACCTGGGCTGGAGCATGTACAAACCATCCGCATCGGCACCAAGGCACTGACCTTCTGGCCATACCGCTTTGTGACGGATCCGGATGCCGACGAGCTGTTAAGCCTGCTGGAACGGCTGGTGGAAAGCGGGCGGCATGTCGCGATCATGGCGCATTACAATCACCCGCACGAGCTGCGCACCCCGATCGCGCGCGAGGCGGTCCGGCGTCTGCGTGACACCGGCGTCGAGATTCGCGCCCAGGGGCCACTGCTGCGGCATATCAACGACGATCCTCGGGCCTGGGCCGACTTGTGGCGCGAGCAGGTGCGCCTGGGCGTCATTCCGTACTATATGTTCGTCGAGCGGGATACCGGCGCCCGCCGCTATTTCGAGGTGCCGCTGGCGCGCGCCTGGGAGATCTATCGCGAGGCCATGCAACAGGTCTCGGGGCTGGCCCGTACCGCGCGGGGCCCGTCAATGAGTGCCGATCCCGGCAAGATCGAGATCCAGGGCGTCACCGAAGTCCACGGCGAAAAGGTCTTTGTGCTGCGCTTTATCCAGGGCCGTAATCCGGACTGGGTGCAGCGCCCCTTCTTCGCCCGCTATGACGAGTCGGCAACCTGGCTGGATCAGCTGCGTCCGGCGTTCGGCGAGGCCCAATTCTTCTTTGAGGAGGAGTTCGAGGCGATGAAACAGGAGCACGGCACTGGCCGCTGATCCCGCGCCCCCGCGTGGTTGCACGGCGACAAAGGCCCGGCATGGACAACGAACAACTCAAGCAACGCGACCTGCGCGCCCTCTGGCACCCCTGTACCCAGATGAAGGATTACGGGGAGGAGGGCACGCTGCCCCTTCTGCCGATCCAGCGGGGCGAGGGGGTCTGGCTCTACGACTTCGATGGCAATCGCTACCTCGACGCGATCAGCTCGTGGTGGGTGAACCTGTTCGGGCATGCGAATCCACGCATCAATGCCGCGATCAAGGAGCAGGTCGATACCCTCGAACACGTGATTCTGGCCGGCTGCACCCACGAGCCGGTGGTGCAGCTGTGCGAGCGCCTGATCGACATCACCCCCGAGGGTCTGGTGCGCGTGTTTCTGGCCGACAATGGGAGCGCCGGGGTGGAAGTCGCGCTGAAGATGAGTTTCCACTACTGGCGCAACCTCGGTCGCCCGCGGAAGACGCGCTTCATCCGGCTGTCCAACAGCTACCACGGCGAGACCCTCGGGGCGCTGTCCGTCAGCGACGTCCCGTTATATAGCGCCACCTATGAACCCCTGATGCTGGACGTAATCACCGTGCCGGCCCCGGACTGCTTCGAACGCGAGGCGGGCGAGACCTGTGCCGACGTGGCCCGCCGGCAGTTCATCCACATGGAGCAGGCCCTGGCGGAGCACGCCGATGACGTGGCCGCCGTCATCATCGAGCCCCTGGTGCAGTGCGCCGGACACATGCGCATGTACGACCCGGAATACCTGCGCCTGCTGCGCGAGGCCTGTGACCGGCATGGTGTGCATCTGATCGCCGACGAAATCGCGGTCGGATTTGGCCGGACGGGGACCCTGTTTGCCTGCGAACAAGGACCGATCACGCCCGACTTCCTGTGCCTCTCCAAGGGGCTGACTGCCGGCTATCTGCCGATGGCCGCGGTACTCACCACCGAGACCGTTTACCAGGCGTTCTACGACGATTATGAAAAGCTCAACATGTTCCTGCATTCGCATTCCTACACCGGCAATCCGCTGGCGTGCAGGGCAGCCCTGGCGACCCTGGATATCTTCGCCACCGAGCCCGTAATCTCGCGTAATCAAGTACTCGCAGAGCATATGAAGAACCGACTTGAACCACTGGCCAGCCATCCGCATGTGGCCGACGTGCGCCAGCACGGCATGATCGCGGCGGTCGAACTGATGCAGGACAAGGCGCAGCGCACCCCGTACCCCTGGCAGGAACGGCGTGGTTTGCACGTCTACCGGCACGGTCTGACCCGCGGAGCCTTGCTGCGCCCGCTGGGTAATGTCAGTTACCTGATGCCGCCATACGTGATCACTGAGGAACAGATCGACTTCCTGGTCGAGGTGATGACCGAAGGAATCGAGAAGGCCGTACAGGCCTGAGGGGATCGCCTCCAACTCGCCATGCGACGATGCCGAGCGGTGTGCGCGGCTACAGGGGATCGAGGCCGGGGCGATAAACCCTGGACCGTCCAGATCCTCGCACGACATGTCGCATAATAGATATTATGTTAAATGTTGGCGCGGAAGCCTGGCGTGCCCCCCGGTGGGTTCCGGCGCGGCTCCCTCGTCGATCAGGAAAGCCGACCGATGACGTGCGTGAGCAACTGCTTCACGCGGTCCATCCCGGTCGCGAGATTGGCGGCGATGTCGTCCATGGTGATCTCGTCGCCGGACTTCCCCGC
>SKNJ01000150.1 GCA_007120575.1 Thioalkalivibrio sp. | reverse complement strand
GTCATTGCGAGGCCCCGCCAGGGGCCGTGGCAACCTCCGGACGGAACCCCGACGCCCGCTCCGGCCAGCGCCGGGGGTGGCCCGCGGAGGTCGCCACGTCGCTGCGCTCCTCGCGATGACGGTGCTGTTTGCCCCCGTCATTGCGAGGCCCCGCCAGGGGCCGTGGCAACCTCCGGACGGCACCCCGACGCCCGCTCCGGCCAGCGCCGGGGTGGCCCGCGGAGGTCGCCACGTCGCTGCGCGCCTCGCGATGACGGTGGCCTTGTATCGTCGGCGGGAGCGGTCAGCGTGCTTCCTGCCAGGCGGGGTCCAGCGGGCTCAGGTCCGGGTTGGTCTGCCACGTGGCTGGTTCCGGGGCGGCGGGGTCGTTGACCAGCGGCGCGATGCGGGCCAGAAACTCGGCACGCGGGATGGTTCGCGCCCCCAGCGCCAGCAGGTGCCGGGTGGGCATCTGTACATCGATCAGCGGCCAGTCCCAGGCGACCAGGTGGCGGCACAGCCAGGCCAGGGCGATCTTCGACGCATCACGCTCGCGCGAGAACATGGATTCCCCGCAGAACAGTCGTCCACTGGCGACGCCGTACAGCCCGCCGATCAGGCGCGGGCCGTCCCAGACCTCCACCGAATGCGCGTGCCCGACCCGGTGCAGCGCGATATAGGCCTGTTGCATGCCGCGTGTGATCCAGGTGCCGTCGCTGTCGGCGCGGGGCGCCGCGCAGCCGTCCATGACCTGTTCGAAGGCCTGGTCGAAGGTCACGCGGTAACCGCGGTTGCGGATGCTCTTCTTCAGGCTGCGGCGCAGTTGGAAATGGTCGGGTTCCAGGACCGCGCGCGGGTCCGGACTCCACCACAGGATCGGTTGGCCGGCCTCGAACCAGGGGAAGATCCCATGGCGGTAGGCATTCACCAGACGCGGTACCGACAGGTCGCCGCCAGCGGCCAGCAGGCCATTGGGGTCCGGCAGGGCGGTGGTCGGGTGCGGGAACGGGGCCTCCGGATGTTCGGGGTCCAGCCAGGGCAGGGTGATTTGGGGGCCGGGGCTCATGGGGCCGGATTGCCTCTTCGAGCGGGGGATCGCCGAGGGGGCGCGGCTCCTACGGGGCTGGGGCCATGGAACCGTAGGAGGCCAGCCCTCTGGCCGATGGGGCGAGGGTAAGAGTGCGATCGCCGAGGGGGCTCGGCTTCTACGGGGTTGGGGCCATGGAACCGTAGGAGGCCAGCCCTCTGGCCGATGGGGCGAGGGTAAGAGCGCGATCGCCGAGGGGGCTCGGCTCCTACCGGGGGGTGCGGGTTTGGGTCAGGGGTCGGGTGCATCATCCGATTCGACGCTGCGATAGGGCGAGTGTTCGGCGAGCCGCTGGCAGCGCTCGCGCATCATGCGGCCCTCGCGGGCGCAGAATTCGCGCACCGGGGCATCGAAGCCCGGGGTCAGGATCGCGTGCGCGGAGGCGGTCGGGGTGGGCAGGAAGCCGCGCGGGATCTTGTGTTCGCCCTGGGCTCCGGGCTCGAACGCGGCGAGGCCCTCGCGGATGCAGAACTCGATGCCCTGGTAGTAGCAGGTCTCGAAGTGCAGGTCGGGGAATTCCTCGGTGCAGCCCCAGAAGCGCCCGTACAGGGTGTCATGGCCGCGGTAGCACAACGCGGCCGCGATCGGCTCGCCGTCGCGCTGCGCCTCGAACAGCACGACCTGGTTGCCAAGGGCCTCGGCGGTCTCGCGGAAGAAGGCCTCGGACAGGGTCGGGATGCCCATGTGCTTCTCGAAGGTGTCGACGTAAAAGCGGTGGAAGCGGCTCCAGTCGGCGGGTGTCCCGGTGGTGCCGGTCAGGATGCGGAACTCGATCCCGGCCTCGCGCACGCGGCGGCGCTCGCGCCGGATGTTCTTGCGTTTCTTCGAGGTCAGCGCTCCCAGGAACGCATCGAAATCGGCATAGCCCGGGTTGGCCCAATGGTACTGACAGCCCATGCGTTCGGGCAGGCCCAGATCGCGCGTAGCCTCCAGGTCCTCGGTCCGCGGGAACAGGACATTGACCCCGGAGGCGTTGATCTCGCGCCCGTGCGTGATCAGTGCATGCAGCAGGCGTTCGCGCAGTTCGGCCGGATCGGGGGCCGCGGGGTGCACCAGCAGGCGCGGGCCGGTGGCCGGGGTGTAGGGTACGGCCACTACCAGTTTCGGGTAGTAGGGGATGCCGTGTTGCTGCCAGGCCCCCTCCCAGGCGAAGTCAAACACGAACTCGCCGTAGTTGTTGGTCTTGGCGTAGGTGGGCGCGGCGGCGACCAGGGCATCGTCGCGAAAGATCAGCACATGCTGCGGGAACCAGCCGAATTGTCGGCCCAGGCACTCGTGACGCTCCAGGCCTTCGAGGAAGGCATGCCGCAGGAATGGGTCGTGTCCGCCGGTCAGGGCGTCCCAGACAGCCGGGTCCACATCCCCGAGGCCGTTGCGGATCTCGATGCGTTCCGCAGCTTCGGGGCTGGCGGGTCCCTCCGCCAACGGCCGTTCGGTAGTCACGGGTCGTTCCTCCCGGGGATGACCCCGATTGCAGTCATGGGCCGCGCCGTACCGGAGCGCTGCGCGGTTCCGGAGGCCACGGGCGTCCCC
>SKNJ01000212.1 GCA_007120575.1 Thioalkalivibrio sp. | reverse complement strand
CTGTCGCGCGAGATCCTGGAGCTGTTCGCCGACTTCAACCGGGTCGGCATGACCGCCCTGATCGCCAGTCATGACCTGGACCTGATCGAACGCATGAACAAGCCAGTGCTGCATCTCGAGGACGGTCACATCGAGGCCCGCCAGAGTCCGGAGACGCCCGCGTGAAGGACGACCGCCACCACCTGCTGAACGGTCTGCACGCCTGGCGCGACGCCCACCGCGACGCGGCGCGCCGCAGCCTCCAGCGCCGGCTGCAGGCCCCGGTGCTGACCATGATCAGCATCGCGGTGCTGGGCTTCATCCTGACGCTGCCGGCCTATCTCTGGATCTTGCTGGACAACGCCCGGGCACTGTCCTCGCACCTCGATCATGAACCCCGGATCGCCCTGTATCTGGATGCCACGGAACCCGAACGCCTGGATACCCTGGAGGCGGAACTCGCGAGGCTGGAGACGGTGGACCGCTGGACCCGGACGGACGCGGATACCGCGTTGGCGAAATACCGCGCGAGCCTGAGCGATCCGGGGCTGCTGGAGTGGCTGGAGGAGAACCCCCTGCCGCACGTACTGGATATCGTTCCAGCGGAAGCCACGCCCGAACGGGTCGCGGCGCTGCGCGAACAACTCGCGGCACTGGCCCCGGAGGCGACGCTGGTCAGCGACGACGAATGGGTCCGCCAGCTGAACAGCCTGCACGCCCTGGGGCTGCGTATCCTGGGTGTGGTCGCCGCACTGCTTGGCCTGGGCGCATTGCTGGTGCTGGCCCTGGCGAGCGCCGCGGAACTGCGCGAACGGCGCGAGGAGATCGCGATTTCCCGGATCAGTGGGGCCACGCACCGCTTCCTCCGGCGGCCCTCGCTGTACGGCGGAATCATGACCGGCCTGGGCGGCGGGATACTGGCGGCCATCCTGCTGCTGACAGGGATCGGGATCAGCCGCGCGCCACTGGATGCCGCAGCCAGTGCGTTCGGGCTGGAATTGACCTTGCGCGTGCCCGGGCTCGAGGACCTCCTGGCGCTGATCGCGGTCGGGGTCCTGCTAGGCTGGGCCGGGGCCCGTCTGGGCAGCAGCTACGCGTTGCGCGATGCCCCCTAGGGAAACACTGATTCATGTACAGACTCGCGTTGGCACCCCGCAAGCCGTTGAAAGAAGGGTCTCATCCGTCCGTTGTTGACGAAAACGGGCGTGGGAACGGCGTTGCGGTTCCCTTGTGCAGAATGACTGCACGGCAGTCACCGCGCCTTGTTCGCACGCAAAAGCGACTCGAGCGCGAGTGTGTACATGAATCATGTGTTTCCCGAGCCTCGCTGGGTCCCCTCCGGCCGCGCACCGGCGGGGAAACTCCGGAACTTTCACAGGGTTTAGCACTCCATGAAGTTGAGTGCTAAAATTCCCGTATGCAATTGGAGGAACGAGACTCGATGAATCACGCCCTTGCCCAGGCACGCGCCGACCTGCCGGTCCCCGTCGGCGACCTGAACCACTACATGCAGGCGATCGGCCGCATCAAGGTTCTGGACGCCGAGGAAGAGCACGAGCTCGCGGTTGCGCTACAGGAGCGCAGCGACCTCGACGCCGCCCGTCAGCTGATCCTGCACAACCTGCGCTTCGTGGTCCACATCGCGCGCGGATATCAGGGCTACGGCCTGCCGCTCGGCGATCTGATCCAGGAAGGCAACGTCGGCCTGATGAAGGCCGTGCGCCGCTACGATCCGTACCAGGGTGTACGTCTGGTGTCGTTCGCGGTGCACTGGATCCGCGCGGAGATCCACGAATTCATCCTGCGCAACTGGCGCATCGTCAAAGTCGCCACGACCAAGGCGCAGCGCAAGCTGTTCTTCAACCTGCGCGGCGCCAAGCAGCGCCTCGGCTGGCTCAGCAACGCCGAGGTGTCCGCGGTTGCCAACGATCTCGGCGTCCCCGAAAAGGACGTCCGCGAGATGGAACGGCGCCTGGCCAGCCAGGACACCAGCTTCGATCCTGCGCCCGAGGACGACGAGGACCGCGCCGGCCTGGCGCCGATGGAACGGCTGTCGCTGGAGGACATGAGCGACGATCCGGCGCGGATCGCGGAAGACGCCGACTGGGACCAGCATTACCAGGAACGGCTGGGCGAGACGCTGGCGACGCTTGACGAACGCTCCCGCGCGATCCTCACCCGTCGCTATATGAGCGAGCCCAAGGCGACCCTGCACGAACTCGCGGCGGAATACGGCGTATCCGCCGAGCGTATCCGCCAGATCGAGAACAACGCCATCAAGCGTATCCGCGCCGCCTTCGCCGACTAGCCCGGATGTTTCATGAATTCGCGTGATGATCGCGGAGGATATGGGCCGCGAGGGCGCGTGCAATGCATGAAACATCCGGGCTAGCCGTCTGCCGAGTCGGGACGGATCTGCTGCGCGTGTGGGAGGACGCCCCCTTTCCCGCTCACGTTACATTGCTCGCACAATGCGCCTCGTGAGACCGAAAGAAGGGCTCGCTCTCTCGCCACCCTCGCACGGCCAGTATCGCGCTTCGCACGACGGTCACGCATCTCCCAACGAAAAGGCCCCGGCGCTTGCCGGGGCCTTTTCGTTGGCGGCCGGGCGGTCAGACCACCCCGGTTCCGCGCGGGATCAGCCGAACAGCACCACCGAGAAGAAGCTGATCCAGGACCAGATAATCAGCGCGATGGTGAAGGTAAGCGGGAAATTCTCGAAGGAAAACCAAGTACGCATTG
This sequence comes from Thioalkalivibrio sp., assembly GCA_007120575.1. Taxonomy (GTDB): domain Bacteria; phylum Pseudomonadota; class Gammaproteobacteria; order Ectothiorhodospirales; family Ectothiorhodospiraceae; genus Thioalkalivibrio. Next base: position 7,360 of record SKNJ01000212.1, on the reverse strand, counting down.
CCAAGCCCTCTGGGTCGAAGCCGATAACTGGACAAAGCATAAGGCTACCCGCGGCACGGCGCAAGTAAACCCCACAACGGTGTAGATCCCACAACGGGAGCGCACCGGGGTTCGGCCGTCGCTCAGTCGTGCGGATCGTCCCGACGCGCCTCGCCGGAGGCGGCGTCACGCCGGTTCGAGGTCGGAATGCGCGGGTCGTCGTCGTCCATCAGGATACGGTGGGCGGGGCCCTCCAGGTCATCGTACTGCCCCGAACGGATCGCCCAGAACAGCACCAGCCCGACCACCAGGGCAAACAGCATCGCCAGCGGAATCAGCAGGTACAGGATCGACATGCCCCCAGTGTACCGCCCACGGCCAGGCACTCAAGCGGCGCGCGAATCCGGGCGTGCGGTGTCGGGCTCGGGAGACGCCGTTCCGCCCGGGTTGGGCTGGTCGCGACCCGGGCGCAGGCGCAGGGCATTGCCCACGACCAGCAACGAGCTGAGCGACATGCCCAGCGCCGCCAGCCAGGGCGTCAGCAGGCCCGCGGCCGCCACCGGCAGTGCCACCGCGTTGTAGCCGATGGCCCAGGCAATGTTCTGGCGGATGATGCGGCGCGTGTGCCGGGCCTGCTCCAGACTGACCGGAAGCCGATCCAGGCGGTCGGACATCAGCACCAGGTCGGCCTGCGTCTGGGCCAGGCGCGTCCCGCCACCCATGGCCAGGGACACATCGGCCCCGGCCAGCACCGGGGCATCATTGATGCCCTCCCCGGCCATCAGCACCACCCGGCCCTCGGCCTGGCGACGACGCACATAGGCCAGTTTGTCCTCGGGAGAGAGCCCGCCCAGCGCCAGGGGGATGCCGAGGTGCCGGGCAAACACGTCGGCCGCCTCCGGACGGTCGCCCGTCAGCAGCACCACCTCAAGGCCGCGCGCGCGCAGGCAGGCAATGGTCTCGGCCGCCTCCGGACGCGGCGCATCGGCGAGCCAGAAACGGGCCACCGCGCGTCCGTCCACGACCAGCCACACCGGAGAGGCCAGCGGATAGCCGGGCGGCGGCTCCCCGGCCGGGGCCGCCGCGACCGCCTCGGGGGACAGGGTCGCCCCGCCAATCGCCACCGTGGATCCATCGATTTGACCGGTCAGTCCGCGACCCGGGTGGTTCTGTACCCGCTCGGGCTGCGCGCGGGCCGGGGAGGCAGCGGAGGCCTCGACCAGCGCGCGCGCCAGTGGATGTTCCGAATAGTTCTCAAGCGCCGCCGCCCAGTCCAGCCAGGTCGCCCCCGGCGGAGGGGGGGCCAGATCATCACGGGCGATCAGAACCGGTCGCCCGGCCGTCAGGGTCCCGGTCTTGTCCAGGCAGACGGTATCGACCCGCGCCAGACGTTCGAGTGCGACCCCGCGGGTGACCAGCAAACCCAGGCGCGACAGCGCGCCGGTCGTGGCAGTCAGCGCGACGGGCGTCGCCAGGGCCAGGGCGCAGGGGCAGGTCGCCACCAGCATCGCGACCATTACCCACAATGCGCGGGACGGGTCGATCAGGGCATACCAGACCACGCCGGCCAGAGCGGTCAGCACCAGGACGGCGCCCACGAACCAGCCGGTCCCGGCCTCGGCGATCCGGGCCAGGCGGGGCTTGTCGGTCTGGGCGCGATCCAGGAGGCGCTGGATCGCCGCCAGGGTGGTCTCGGCGCCCACCCGCCGGACCTCGATCGTCAACGGACTGTCGACGTTGATGGTGCCGCCGGTGACCGCGTCGCCGGGAACGGCCGGTCGCGGATCCGGTTCGCCGGTCAGCAGCGCGCGGTTGATGGTGGAATGCCCTTCCCGGATCACACCATCGGCGGGAATGGACTCGCCGGGGCGCACCCGCACGCAGTGTCCGGGCTCGAGTTCGCTGACCGGGACCGCCTGGGACCCTTCCTGCGGGTCGATCCGGTTGGCAACGGCCGGGACCAGTCGATCCAGGCGGTCGATCGCCTGACTGGCGCGCTGGCGCGCGATGAGTTCCAGGTACCGGCTGGTGAGCAGGAAGAACACGAACATCACCACCGATTCGAAGTAAACATGCTCGCCGGTCCCCAGGGACACCGCGTACAGACTCGCGAAATAAGTCACCACGATCGCCAGGCTGACAGGGACATCCATCCCCAGGCGTCGCTGGCGCAGGTCACGCCAGGCGCTCTGATAGAAAGGGATGGCGGAATAGAACACCACGGGCGTGGTCAGTGCTGCGGCCACCCAGCGCATGAACTGCATCAGGTCCTGATGCGCGGGGTCGTCTTCGCCCAGCCACAGCGCGACCGCCAGCATCATCACCTGCATCATCCCGAGCGCGGCCACTGCAATGCGGCGCAGCGCGAGCCCGCGCTCGCGCATCAAGGCCTGCTCGCGCGTGCCGGGATCATAGGGGTGGGCGTGGTAGCCGATATCGCGAATCGCCTTGAGGATGTCCGACAGCGCGATGCGCGACGGGTCCCAGACCACGCGGGCACGGTGGGTAGAATAATTGATGGTGAACGCCTGCACCCCGGGCAGAGACTGCACGTGCCGCTCGTTCAGCCACACACAGGCGGCACAGGTGATCCCTTCCAGGATCAATGCGGCCTCGCGCAGTTCGCCGCCATCGCCACGGCCCTCCAGATCGGTGACGAACTGCTGCTGGATCGCCGGGCTGTCGAACAGCTCCAGTTCGCGCAATTCGTCCGGGATCAGGGGCTCGCCGGCAGTACCGGCAGGTGCCGAGCGGTGGTGGTAATAGGTACCCAGTCCGCGCTCGATAATCGCACCGGCGACCGCCTGGCAGCCGGCACAGCAGGTCGCTTGCTTGCTACCTTCAAAGTCGACCGGGTACTCGGCCCCCGGAGGTACGGGAAGGCCGCAGTGGAAACAGGACGTTTGGTCCGGGCTGGCGGTCGGATCGGCCGGCCCGCGGGAGGAATCACGCACGCTCACGGGCGAACGTGGCAAGCTCAGCCGGCCTGGCCGCGGACTCGGGTACGGGCTTGCTGTTCGACACGCTGGCCGTCGTGCTCGACGAAATAACGCAATTCCCAGCGACCCGGGGCGGGCAGGTTCACCTCGGCCTGGTACAGGCCGTCACCCTGGTACTGCATGGCAAACGCCTGGTCGCGACGTTCGTCGGCCAGCCACATGAAGGCTCCAGTGATCTCGGCATCCATGATCGGCTGACCCTGCGCATCACGCACCTCGACCTGCAGGGTCGCGGGCTCGCCCTCGACCGGGCGCTCCAGCCAGCCCTGGCGCATTTGCCAGCCCAGTTGGCGTTGTTCCTTGAGCACCGTCATGCGGTCAACCGCGAGGGCCTGATCGCGTTCCTGGATCCCCGCTACCGTGCCCGGGAACCCGGAGGTGACACGCTCGGCAGGATTTTCCGGGGCCGGCAGCAGGGTCCCGATGAAGCGCTGGGGCATCCCGTTGTTCGCGAGGGTGATCAGCACGGCCTGGACCGAGGCCACAATGGTGAAGAAACCCACCAGGACCATGGGCGCCCAGTGCAGGCGACCAAACGCCCCCTTTTCGCCATTGCCGGCCTCGCCCTCCTTCTGCGTAAAGATGATGCCCAGGCCATACGGAACGATGACGTACAGGGCGAGGTGGATCGCGAACACATCCGCCCCGTGCCAGTTGAGGATCGAGGCCGGAATGAACACGAACAGCATCACCGCGACCACCAGGGCGGCCGTATGATAGGCGCGCAGCCTGGTAAACCGGTAGATCAAAGCGAACAGCAGGGCCAGTACGGCACTGCCCAGGCCAAGGGTCAGGACAAGGTTGTTCATCGGACCATCATCAGGTTGATATTACTTGCAGCTTAGGGACCAGGGGGCAGGAACGCCAGTTCCGACACCCCCCGGCTCGGGTAATGAAGGTTATCGGTGGCTGAAGCGTGAATCGACACGCAGCGGCTCGATCCGGCCATCCCGGTCGCTGATCACAAAGTCGAAGGATTGCGGCGATGCGGACCCCGGTTCGACGTCGGCGCGCACCCGGATCAGGACGGTAATGCGCTCGCCCGGGTCGAGGCGGATCTCGTCGACCCGCCCCAGATCGATCTCGGCACCTGCGAGTCCATCGATCCCGATCTCGAAATCCAGCACCTCGTGCGACACGTTGTTCAGACGCAGCTCGTAACCGTTCTGTACCGACCCGTCCGCCATCTGCACGTACAGCGGCTGGCGGACCTGGTTGACGTTGGCGTCCACCGGTGGGCGCTCGAGGATGCTGTACAGCAACGCCCCGATCACGACCATGATTGCGACGCCGTACCCGAGCGATTTGCCCTTGACCAGATGCGTCTTGCCACCCTCCTGCTCACGCTCGGAGGTATAGGCGATCAGTCCGCGCGGCCAGCCCTGCTTGTCCATGATGGTGTCGCAGGCGTCGATACAAAGCGCGCAATGGATGCACTGATACTGCAGGCCATCGCGGATATCGATACCGGTGGGACAGACCTGCACACAATAGCCACAGTCGATGCAGTCGCCGACCCCGGCGGCCTGACGTTCCTCGCGAGTCTTCAGGCCGGCCTTTACCTTGGCCCGCCCGGCGCTGGCCTCGCCACGCGCAGCGTCATAGGAGACGATCAGGGTATCGCGGTCGAACATCACGCTCTGGAAGCGCGCATACGGACAGATGTAGGTGCACACCTGCTCGCGCGCCAGACCGGCCGCGGTATAGGTGGTGGCGGTCAGGATGCCGGCGGTGATATAGGCCGCGGAAACCGCCTGGCCGGAAAAGAACTGCGCCACCAGGGTCGGCGCGTCGCCCCAGTACAGGACGAAGCCCAGCCCGGTGGCAAACGCAACCAGCAACCAGGACAGGTGGGTCAGCCCGTACTTGACCAGCTTTTCACCGTTCCACGGCTGCTTGGCCAGACGCAACCGAGCCGGGCGTTCGCCCTGGATCCTGCGCTCCAGGAACATGAACACGTCGGTCCACAGGGTCTGGAAGCAGAAATACCCGCAGAACACCCGCCCGGCCACGCCGGTCACGAAGAACAGCAACAGCGCTGCCAGCATCAGTATGCCGGCCAGCCAGAAGATGTCCTGGGGGTACACAACCAGATCGAAGATATGGAACTGGCGGCCGGGGATATCGAACAGCACAGCCTGGTTGGGTCCGAACTCCCGCTCCCAGCGGAGCCAGGGAAGGCCGAAGAAAACCCCGTAGGCGAGCACCAGGATCCCGCTCTTCAGGTTGCGGAAACGCCCCTTGACCGAACGCGGATGGATCGGAACACGCGCCTCGTACAATGGCTGGGCCTGGGGCATCGAAACCTCCCGGAGGTGAATCCGGCAACAACCGCCGGCGCCGCCATCAGCGCCACGATCGGGAATATGCGGGTACCAATAAAGCAGGGGCGCCCGCGGGCATCAAGAAACCCGGCCAGCGCCCCTGTTGAGAGACTCACGGGGCGGCCCTGCAGGACCGCCCCAGGATGCAGAAACGCCCCGGACTACTGGCCGCCGCCCAGCGAATGGACGTATGCCGTCAGCATCTTGATTTCCGCATCCGACAGGCGATCGGCAAACCCCGGCATCTCGCGCTGGGCGCCATCGCGAACGAAGTTGGCCACCAGGCGCTGCCGCTGGGCATCGTTGTCGGCACCCCGGACATCCACCAGGCCCCACAGATCGTTGGTTAGATCCGGCGCACCCTGCGAGGCCAGGCCGCCCGCATCCATGCCATGGCACTGGAAGCAACCGCCATCGGTGCCGGTGAAGATACGCTGCCCGGCGTCGACCGCGGCGGCGTCCATGCCGTACCCGTTCAGGGACAGCACGTAGGCCGCGACCTGATTGAGCTGATCTCCATCCAGGATGCCGCGATAACCCGGCATATAGCCAAGCCGGCCCTGCGCGATGGTCTGCTCGATATGGTCCACGGTGCCACCCCACTTCCAGTGGTCATTGCGCAGGTTCGGATACTGCCCGACCACGCCGGCCCCGCCGACCTGGTGGCAGGCGGCACACCAGGTACCGAACGAACCCTGAGCGTAGGCATTGACGAAACTCATCGCCTCGGCATCAGCCAGGATCTCGTCGTAGTCCTTGGCGGCGGTCTGCTCGAGCATCTCGCGCTGACGTACCGCGTAAGTACCGGTCTGCATGTCGCGGGCCAGCAGCGCACGCGTATTCCAGTGCGTGGTGCGTTCCTCGCCATCCACCTCGTAAGTGACCGAGGCAAAACCCTTGGTGAAGGTGTCGCCGATCGGCCAGGCCGGGTAGAGAAGCCAGTAGACCACGGCGAACACGATCGTGGCGTAGAACCCCCACAGCCACCAGCGCGGCAGCGGGTTGTTGTATTCCTGGAGATTGCCATCCCAGACGTGCCCGGTGGTCTCGACCTGGCTGTTCGGGTCCTTGTTGCCGTTGTCCTGTGTGCTCATTGCTTTTCGCTCTCGGTTTTGTCGTGCCGGGCCGTGGGCTCCCGGAACGAATCATCGTCATCCAGAGGAATGTAGCGATACGTCTCGAACTTGCTGGCGCGCCGACGATTGGCGAACAGGAAGATCACGATCCCGATAAACGTGCTCATGAACAGCAACAGCGCGACCATCTTGCTGTTGCCCATGTCCGTGATCCATTCCCAGGCTGCCGCCATTTCGCTCGCCCCGCTCGTTCGCCCTTACCGGAATTCGGCAAAGTGCCCGTCGTCGTACTCGCTGAAGTCCACCATGGTCCCGAGGACCTGCAGGTAGGCCACCATAGCGTCCATCTCCGAGATGAAGGAGGAGTCGCCGTCGAAGTTCTCAGCCTGGGCCTGCGCGATCAGGTTGTCCTGCGCGCGATTGATATCGAACATCCGGGCGTGTTCCTCGCCGAATTTCTCGACGTTGGCCTGGTATTCCTCTTCGGTGAGCGAGTACGGCACACCCACGCGTTTCAGCGCGATCATCCGGCGGTCGATGTCGGAGTAGTCAAGCGGGGTCTCGGCCAGCCAGGGGTAGCCCGGCATGATCGACTCCGGAACCAGCGACTGCGGATCAATCATGTGCTGGACCTGCCATTCGTTGGAGTACTTTCCGCCAACTCGGGCCAGGTCCGGGCCGGTGCGCTTGGAGCCCCACTGGAACGGATGGTCGTACTGCGACTCGGCCGCCAGTGAGTAGTGGCCGTAGCGCAGCATCTCGTCACGGAACGGGCGCACCATCTGCGAGTGGCAGGCGTAGCAGCCCTCGCGGAGGAAGATGTCGCGCCCCCGCTGCTCCAACGGGGTGTACGGACGCACACCGTCCACTTCCTCGATCGTGTCGTCGATGTAGAACAACGGCACGATCTCGACCAGGCCGCCGACGCTGATCACCGCAAGGGTGAGGATGATCAGCAGGCCGGCATTGGTTTCAACGCTTT
>SKNJ01000055.1 GCA_007120575.1 Thioalkalivibrio sp. | reverse complement strand
CGCATTGAGGTGGAACTCCCCAAAGCGGCCTGGGAGGAGGCGGAGGGTCGAACGGCCCTGCTTCAGTATCGGCGCTTCAGCGGCGGGTATGTGATGCGGGTGGCCCGGTGTCGGATTCCGGACTCCCCTCTGGCGGTCGAAGCGCTCTCTCAACGGTTCGCTTCGTCGGACCCTTCGGTCACGTATTCGTCGGCCCGAGCCGAAGCTGAACCAGAGGCCCTCGACTCCTCTCGCGGGGCGTGGGTTGTGGGTCCCCTGACGTCGCGTCGATCGCTCGACATCCGCGCAGCGCGAGGCCTGGACGCTACCGGCATCGCGACCCTCGAGGAATGCCCGGAAGGCGGGGATGGGTCGGAAGAGTGTCCGTACATCATCGACGGGGTCGGGAATGATCAGTGCCATCCGGACCAGGAGTACGACCCTGAGCTGGACGAGTGTTACTGCGACAACGGATCGGATGAGCCGGACTGCTGGCTTGAGCCGGAGGATCCCGGGGACGGTGATGGACCATGCGACCCGAGCTTCGAGAACTGCGACGATGGGGGTGGGGGTGGAGGCGGAGGCGGTGGAGGAGCCATACCTTCGCCGGATGAGGTCCATCCGGACACGACCACAGTTCCCAAGGAGATCCCGGATTGCGATGAAGGCCCCTTCGCCCATTGGTCCGCAAACGCATGGTGCGTGGGACAAGAGCCCAGCAGTGCTCAGATCGGACGGATCGAGGAGGCACTTGATGCGATCAAGGAGCGTGGCTCGGAATGCAAGGCTCTTGCGGACCGAGCCCGAGATCTCCTGGCTGAGAACGCTGAGGGTCAGCGGGGTATGCGCCTTTTCGACTACCAGGAGAACCCTGATGACTTCCGAGGTGCTTCCACCGGACCAGATTTTGAGTGGATGGTGATCGACTCCCGATATGTGGACGAGTTCCATTCCGAGGGTTTTGAACCGGAGCCCGTGGCGGCTGAAAGCGGACAGAAGTATACTTGGCCGGAGATCAACCTCCAGTGGGTGTTTGCACACGAAATGGATCACAACGTGCACGGTGCGGATCATGTATCTTTACCCGGTGGCGGGAATTCGCTCTGGCAAACCCCGTTGTCTCCGCAGTGCTCCGGCCTTTCAGGTTTCCAGGAGGTGGATCCGTCGTGAGTAGACTCGCGTTCCTCCTCGTTCCGGTTATGTGTTGGGGACATATGCCGTTGGCAGCCCAGCCGGGTGCTTGCCCCGAAGTCGAGTTCGGCCATCCGGCCCGAACACTGGAGGACCTGGTGTTTCCCGTGGTCGTGACCGAGGCCCCGGAGGCGTTCCGTGGGGTACGACAGACCCATGTAAGCGTATTTATTCGTCCTTTCTGCGCAGGCCAGAGGGGGACGTTTCCAGAACTGCGCTTCGAGCCGATCGCCCACGTCATGAGCGTTCGGAAGGCGTGGTTGGAGGAAGAGGGATTTCAGCTCACCGACTACGAAACGGCCTACGTGTGTGCCGGTACCGGGGGAGGACTCCCGCCGCCTCCTCCAGCGGCGGATCCAGACGATCCGAGGCGGGCGCGTTACGATGAGCGGGAGAGGGCGCTCAACCGACTGTGCAGGGATCAGGCCTGGATCGGCGTCAGCCTTCCCAGTCGAGTCGAGGATCACCCGGAGCGCTGGGTTGTCGACGTGCGGGGGTGGTCTCCCCATGCCTTCGATCGGGTCGAGGTGGAGTTCCATTGGGAGGGGGAGGGGCACGAGCCGGAACTGATCGAGGTGCGATGGGTCGACGGGGCGATTTCCTGAGGCATCGGCGATTCCACCGAACTGGGGTATTCATCTTAACGGAGTAGCCCCAGGATGTAGGGTGAATGGGCCTGCCTGGACCACAACATGTAGTGGTGCACTCCGGTTACATGGACAGCCCAGTCCACCGGATGTGGCGTTGGCCGTCGGTGTAAGCCATGTCATGGCTCACGAAGGTCTCACCTCGTCGCAGGTCTCGGTCTCCAACGGCGTGTATAACGCTCAGCCCGGTGGGCCCTCCATCCGCCCCGACGTGGCTCGCTCCTATACGCCACGCGAATTGTCCGGTCTGGAACGGGCCTACTACGAACTCCTCGGGGTGCGGATCTGCGAGCTGGATACGGAGTGGGTCTGCCGCTTCCTCGTGGAAGAACCCGGAAGAAACACCCTCCTGGCGATAGGCCGATCTGTGATCCGGGATGACGGACCTGAGGTCTGGCTACCGGTGGTGGAGGTGTCCACCGATCCGGAGTGGGGATATTCAGCGACAGGCATCCTGCTTACCGTGGTACCCGATGAGGATTCTGTCCTGGGGTGGACGGTAACGGGACGTAGGGGGTGGTTCTCTGAGAATTAGTCGGATCCCGCAACCCTGGCAGAGCGGGGGCAAGGCGGGAGTCACTGCCGAAGGTAAGGGAGAGGACGCCCCGAGGTGACCTCGGCGGGATGGCGTTCATGCCGGCTCAACCAGTCCGGACCCTCGGACAGGGACGGCCTTCCGAAGACTTCCGATTCGGCATCGAGCTGTGCCAGCGCTGTGTCACGGGCCGTGCCAGATACCGGAAAAAACCGGAAGTTTGGCCTCGAAAAGGCCAGTAAACACAACAGGTTCCGT
>SKNJ01000112.1 GCA_007120575.1 Thioalkalivibrio sp. | reverse complement strand
CTCCGGTTCCGACGGGGCATCGTCCAGCGCCAGCGAAACGACGCGGTCGCGCCCGCTGGCCTTGGCGCGATAGACGGCCTCGTCGGCGACCCGGAACAGGTCGTTCATCTCGACCTGGCGGCCGCGCGGCCGACTGGTGACGCCAAAACTGGCGGTAATGGACAGTCCGGCGGGCTTCAGCGCGGCGAGTTGCTGGCGCAGGTCCTCCGCGCGGGTGTAGGCGTCGAACAGGTCGCAGTGTGGCAAGACCAGTAACAGCTCCTCGCCGCCGAAGCGGACCGCGACGTCTTCCTTGCGCACGGTACTGCGCAGCAAGTCGCCGATGCAGACCAGGGCTTCGTCGCCGACCAGATGCCCGTGCTCGTCGTTGATTTGCTTGAAGTGGTCGATGTCCAGAAGGATCAGGCTGACCACGTGGTCATGCCGATTGGCCTCGGCCAGCAGCCGGGCGACGTAATCGTCCAGTACGTGGCGGTTGCTCAGTCCGGTCAGCGGATCGATCATCGCCATGTCGTAGAGTTTCTGGCGCTGACTCTGGACTTCCTGGAACAGCCGCTTGTTGGCCAGCAGGTTGCCGATCCGGGCACAGACCTCGTCCTCCAGAACCGGTTTGGTGACAAAGTCGTTGATGCCGAGACGAAACAGCTCGGCGCGCCGGTTCTCGTCGTCCAGACCGGACATCGCGACGATTGGCAGGCTGGTCTTGTCGGGATAGCGGTGCCGCAGGCGGCTCACCAGCCCCATGCCGCTGATCTCGCCCTCCACCAGGATGTCGCTCAGCACGAGGTCGAATTCGGCCTCGTCAAAATGTGCGAGCGCCTTGGCGGCGCTGGTGAAGTGCACGACCTCGAGCCCCATGCGTTCGAGGATCCGGGTCATGACCCGCGCCACGGTCGGAGAGTCCTCGACGTACAGCACCCGGCCCTCGTGGCCCCGGTCGAGTTCCCGGCCGAAGCGCGCAGTCTGATGGAACAGGTCGCGGATATTGGCCTTGCCGTGTACGTCAGTGGCCCCGGCCTCGAAGGCCTCGCGGCGCACGTCGTGATCCTGGGAGGAGGTGAGCAGGATCAGTGGCAGTTCGCGGCCGGCGGGCATGGCCCGTGCCTGGCGACAGAACTCCACGCCGTTCATGTCGGGCAGGGTCAGGGACGCGCAGATCATGTCCACCTCGCCGTCTTCGAGGCGGCGCAGTCCCTCCGCACCCGAGCTTGCCAGCACTGCCTCTTCGCCGGCCCCGGTAACCATGCGGCTCCACAGCGCGCGGAATACGCGCGAATGCTCCACGACCAGGATCTTCACGCGTCGACTCTCCGGCAGTGACGCGGGGAGTTCGAGGCCGGATCCGTGTTGTAAACGTCCACCACCTGCATGCGTGATCCTGACTCCATTCAGTGATCCGGGGGCTGTCAGCACTGTGCATCATGCGTATGTTTGGCGCCGGCGGCAATCGCGGAACGCCGCTGGACAGCGCCGAAGCGGAACAGGAAGAATGCATCCCGGGGTGCGCGTTCCCGGCCCGCCATGCGCGGCGATGGCAACGGGTGCGGGACGGCTCCGGATGCGATCCGGAATGCCTCTGCCGTGGAACTCGTCCCGCCGCCCGGCCAGAGTTCGTTGACGCCACACACCCACCGGCGGGTCACGGTCTCGACAACGGAAAGGAGTCCAGCATGAATTACATGCAGCGAATGGGAAAACTGCTGCGCTTCGGCAAGCCGGGCGAGCGGCGCAGGCGTCCGCGCAACGAGGCATCGCGTGGCTTGCGGGTCCTGGTGGTGGATGATTCGCGCACCGTGGTCGCGGTGCTCAGCCGCATGCTTGAGCAGAACGAGATGACCCCGGTGGGGGCCGCGGATGCCGAGGAGGGGCTGGAACGGGTTAGGGGGCGTCCGCCGGATCTGATCTTTCTCGATATTATCCTGCCGGGCATGAATGGCTTCCTGATGCTGCGCAAACTGCGCGCCGATCCGGCCACCGCGAACATCCCGGTGGTGATGATCAGTGGCGACGAGGCCGCGGTGGAGCAGTTCTTTCTCGACCGGATTGGTGCGGACGACTTCATGAAGAAGCCGTTCGGGCGTGCCGAGGTGTTCGCGCGGATCGAGCGGCTGGTCGAGGCGGGACGCTTGCCGGCACGTCCCCGGACGTTCGCCGGTTGATCACGGTGGCATGAGGGTTTTTCCCGGGGTGCTGGCGGGGCCTCAGTACGGCGGTGCGGCGGCTTCCGGGGCTTCATCCGCGACCACACGATTGCGCCCCTCCGCCTTGCCGCAATAGAGCTGGCGGTCGGCGCGCCCCACCAGGCTGTCGAGGCCGTCATCGGCGCGAAAGCGTGTAACCCCGAACGTGGCCGTAACGCGGATGTCGTCGATCCCGGTCTCGGCCAGCGCGGTCCGGCAGCGTTCGGCGAGGTGCGCGGCCTCGTCAAGGTCGGTCTCCGGCGCGATGATCAGGAACTCCTCCCCGCCCCAGCGCGCGACCAGGTCGGTCTCGCGGGTTACGGCGGTGAACCGGCGCGCGGCCTCCCGGATCACGGTGTCCCCGGCGTTGTGGCCATAGGTATCGTTGATCCGCTTGAAGTGGTCGAGGTCCGCGATCATGACCGAGAGTGGCCGCTGGTAGCGCCGGGCGGCCGCCATTTCGCGTTGCAGGTAGGCATCGGCGGCACGTCGGTTGGCGAGTCCGGTCAGCATGTCGGTGCGGGCCCAGTGGTCGAGCATCTCCGCGCGTACCAGGGCGTGGTGCAACCGGTCGCGCAGCCCGGCCACGGCGGTTACCAGCACCAGCAGCAGGAGCAGGAAGACGTGGACCCGCACGAGGTACAGCAGTGCCTCGGCGGAGGCCTCGCCGCGCTGGATCTCGGGGCCCGCGCCGGTGATGGCCAGAAGCGCCGACACCAGCAGGATCAACGCTCCCGCGAGCAGGCCCCGGCGCCGGTCCAGCATCACGAAGGCGCCCACGATCAGCGCCCCGACGGCCCAGTAGTGTCCTCCGACCAGGACCAGCAACTGCTGATCGATCGGCCCGCTGACGTGGTGGTGCCAGCCCAGGCGGCCCAGCACCAGGCTCCCGGCCACCAGCATTATCAGGATCTCGGCGCGCGGCAGAGACAGCAGATCCAACCACAGCACCAGGATCAGCCCGCCCAGCAGGCCCGCAAAGACCGGATAGAGATAGGTTAGAAACGCATCATCGGCAGGTGTCCGGAATGCCCAGCTCAGCAGGATAATGACCACGCCGCAGCCAAGCGCCACGATATACAGGCGGCGCTTGCGCGCCTCCAGGCGCTCCAGTTCCGCGTGCGCGTTGTTGTTCGTGTCCGCTTCCATGACCGAGCTCCGGGGGAGACGCCTCGATTGTGCCTGAGTTCCGGCGCGCGGTGACCGGGTTGCCGTGGTGGTGCACCCGATAGCTGATCTGGGGGTCGGCGGTTCCCCGCTTCCGCTTGTCAGTCCCCGGCGGATTGGCGATGGTGGGAGACGCTTGCCGCCATGATTCCGGGGTAGAGGCGGCCGAGACCGGGAACCGTGTATTAGAACACATGGACGTGTTCGTGCTTCGAGGACAAAGGGGCAATGAACGAAATGAGCGAATCGAGTCGTGCAGGGCGCCTGCGGCGGCCCTTGATCGTCCTTGGGGTGGTGATCCTGGTAGTGGCCTGGATCGCCTCGGGCATGCTGATGCGGGATCCGCTCGGCCCGCCCGGGACGAAAGGGGTCGGCCCGATGCATGTCGCGGTCGCGCTCAGCCGGGCCGAGCCGGTCGAGCGATTACTGGTGCTGCAGGGCCGAGTGGAGCCGGATCAGCGCGTGGTGGTGCGCGCGGAGACCGCGGGCCAGGTCGATCAATGGGCCGTGGAACGGGGCGCGGTGGTTGCCGAGAACGATTTGCTCGCGCGGCTGCGCATGGATGACCGCGGGGCACGCCTTGCCCAGGTGGTGGCCCGGGTGCGCGGGGCGGAAAGCGAGTACGAGGCGACCCGTCGACTGTTCGACGAGGGGCATGCCTCGCGCACCGCACTCGAGGCGCGAACAGCGGAGCTGGAGGCCGCACGCGCCGAGCGCGAGGCGGTGGAACTGGATATCCGCAATACGCGGATCGTGGCTCCGGTCGCGGGAGTTATGAATCAGCGCCTGGCGGAACGCGGCGAATTCGTGGGCCGCGGGGACCCGGTGGCGGAGATCATCGACAATGATCCGTTGCTGGCGGTGGTCTGGGTCCCTCAGCATCAGATCGGACGGGTGCGGACCGGGCAGGAGGCACATGTCCGGTTCCTGGATGGCCGCCGGGCCGAGGGGCGGGTACGGTTCGTGTCTGCGGTGGCGGAGGCCGGGACCCAGACGTTTCGGACCGAGATCGAGGTGCCGAATCCGGACGAGGGATTTCCCTCAGGAATTAGTGCGGGGGTCGAGATCGTGACCGAGGTCGTTCCCGCACATCGGCTGTCGCCGGCGGTGATAAGCCTGGACGACACGGGACGCGTCGGCGTGAAGGCGGTGGAGGAAGATGACCGGGTGGCGTTTCATCCGGTCGAGGTTATCCGTACCGAACGCGACGGGCTCTGGGTGACCGGCCTGCCGCCCAGCCTGCGCGTGATTACCGTGGGTCAGGGCTTCGTTACCGCGGGGGAAAAAGTGGTGCCCCGGATCGAAGACCCCGGTGCGGACGCCGCCCGGTCGGCGTCCCCGACGGGTGCGGGAGACATCGGGTGAAGGGATTGATCGGCTGGGCGGTGGAGCATGCCCGGACGGTATTGCTGTTCCTGCTGCTGATCCTGGTGCTGGGTGCAAGCTCCTGGGCCGTGATCCCGAAGGAGGCGGCCCCGGAGATCGACATCCCGATCTTCTTCGTGTCGGTCCCCTACCCCGGCATCAGCCCCGAGGATGCCGAACGGCTGATGCTGCGGCCGCTGGAGCGGGAGCTCCAGGGGGTCCCGGGGGTGGACGAGATGCAGTCCTGGGCGGGCGAGGGATTCGCTTTGGTTCGGGTCGACTTTCTGCCGGGCTGGGACAACCGGCAGGCCCTGTCGGACCTGCGCGAAGAGGTCGAGAAGGTCCGTCCAGAATTGCCGGCCGGGGCCGAAGAGGCCCGCGTCTCCGAGGTGGACTTGTCGCTGTTCCCGGTGCTGACCGTGAACCTGTCCGGGGCCCTGGACGAGCGCACCCTGGTTCGCATGGCCCGCGAATTGCGCGATCGGATCGAGGCCCGGCCCGGTGTCCTGGAAGTGGACATCGCCGGGGATCGCGAGGAGCAGATGGAGGTCCTGGTCGATCCACTGGTACTCGAGACCTATGCGCTGTCGTTCGACAAGCTGCACCAGGCCATCGAGCGCAACAATCGGCTGGTGGCGGCTGGAGCGCTGGATACCGGCGCCGGACGGATCCCGCTGCGCGTGCCCGGCACCATCGATGACGTGAACGACGTGCTGGACACGGCGGTGCGCGTGGAGGGCGATACCGTGGTGCGGGTGCGTGATGTGGCCGAGGTGCGGCGGTCATACCGCGATCCGGAGGGATTCGCACGCATCGACGGGCAGCCCTCGGTTTCGCTGGAGGTCCGCAAGCAATCGGAGGCCAATATTCTCGCGGTGGTGGCGGCCGCCCGCGCCGAGGTGGAGACATTGCGCGCGGATTGGCCGTCTGCGGTCGAGGTGACCTACCTGCAGGACCTTGCCCGGGACGTGGACGACCTGCTGGGCGATCTGGAGAACAACGTCATCACCGCGGTACTGGTGGTCGCGCTGGTAATCCTGCTGCTGATGGGGGTCAGGGCGGCACTGCTGGTGGGTATTGCGATTCCCGGTGCGTTTCTCGGTGGTGTGCTGGTGATCCATCTGCTCGGTTTCACCCTCAATATCGTGGTGCTGTTCGCCCTGATCCTGGTGGTCGGGATGCTGGTGGACGGGGCGGTTGTGGTGGTGGAGCTGGCGGATCGTTATGTGGCCGAGGGTCGTGCGCGACGGGATGCGTTCCGGGATGCCGCTCGGCGCATGGCCTGGCCCATTACTACCGCGATTGGCACGACACTCGCGGTCTTCGCGCCCATGTTGTTGTGGCCGGGGATGGTCGGGGAGTTCATCGTGTATCTGCCGGCCACGGTCATCATCACGCTGATCGCGTCATTGGCAATGGCGCTGGTGTTCATACCCGCGCTGGGTTCGGTCATGGGGCAGTACCGGCCGGTGAATGCGGAACAGACCCGCCAGGTGCGCGCTGCGGAGGACGGCCGCTACGCCGAGCTGAATGGGGTGACCGCCGCCTATATCCGAATGCTGCAACCGCTGGTGGACCGCCCGGTTTGGACTCTCGCGGGGGCGCTTGTCTTCCTGGTGCTCGCCTATGCACTGTATGCCACGTTCGGACGCGGCCTGGAGTTTTTTCCGCAGATCGAGCCGGAGTACCTGCAGATCCAGGTGCAGGCGCGCGGCGACCTGTCGGTCCGGGAGGCGGATGCGCTGGTACGCCAGGTCGAGGCTCGGGTCCGCGAGGTGCCGGAAGTCCGGCATGTGTACGGCCGTACCATTGGCACACAACTGGCCCGTCTGCAGGGGAACTATGCCGAGGATGTGGTGGGCCTGGTGCAGCTGGAGCTGACCTCCTGGCGTATCCGCCCTCCCGCGTCGGCGGTGATCGAGCGTTTGCGGGAGCAGACCGCGGACGTGCCGGGAATCCGGGTGCAGGTGCGTGCACAGGAACGGGGTCCGGTGGAAGGGAAAGCGATCATCGTGCAGGCGAGCAGCCGCGAGGCGGAACGTATCCCGCCGGTGATCCGCGCGGTGCGCGAGGCGATGGCCGAGATCGGTGGGTTTGTCGACGTGGAAGATGACCTGCCGCTACCCGGGGTGGAACTCGAGGTGCGATTCGACCGGGCTCAGGCCGCCCGGTTCGGGGTGGATGTCCCCCTGCTGGGAGACGGCGTCCTGTTGCTGACCGACGGGATCCGGCTGGGCAGCTACCGTCCGGACTATTCCGATGAGGAGGTGGAGATCCGTCTGCGCCTCCCGCCAGAGCAACGCCACCTGCAGTATCTGGCCAGCCTCAGCCTGCCGAGTGCGGCGGGCCTGATACCGCTGGCCAATTTTGCCGAGCTGGTGGCGGTGCCCGCCACCGGGTTGATCAAGCGCAGGGATGGTCAGCGGGCCTACATGGTGGCAGCGGACGCGGCACCCGGCGCGCTGGTGGATGCACAGGTGCGCGCGCTGCGGGCGTGGGTGGAGGAGGCCGGACTGGATCCCGCCGTGGAGGTGTACTTCCGTGGCGAGGCCGAGGAACAGGCCGAAGCCTCGCGGTTTCTGCTGCAGGCGTTCGCACTGTCGCTGTTCCTGATGCTGGCGATGATGGTGACCCAGTTCAACCGCTTTTCTCAGGCCTTCCTGGTGCTATCGGCGATCGTGTTCTCCACCGCCGGCGTGCTGCTGGTGCTGTTGGTGCGGGGCGAACCGTTCGGTGTGGTGATGAGCGGGATTGGCGTGCTCGCGCTGGCCGGCATCGTGGTCAACAACAATATCGTGCTGATCGACACCTACAATGAACAGCGCGGGCGTGGTCTGGTGCCGCGCGAGGCAGCATTGCGCGCGGCCGCGCAGCGCATGCGGCCGGTGGTGCTCACTGCCCTGACCACCATCCTGGGCCTGATGCCCATGGTGCTCGCCTGGACCGTGGATTTCGTGGAGCGGGATTTCTACGTCGGTGCACCGGTCACCGACTTCTGGGTGCAGATGGCCACCGCGATTGCGGGCGGGCTGGTGTTTGCCACCCCTCTGACCCTGCTGTTCACGCCGGCGATGCTGGTGCTGCTCGATCGTGGCCGAACGGGCGATCTATCCCGCTGATGCTGCTCGGCCGGCGCTACAGCGTGCCGTGGACTTCGATGGACTCGTAGCGCCAGGCCTGGAGTGGCTCGGGCCAGGCATCGGGTGGCAGGCCGGCCTTTTGCAGGAGTGCGGTGACGAAGGCCTCCGGGTCCGGCAGGTTGTCCCAGACCGCGGGCAGAAAGGTCGCGCGCCGGCCGGCGGCATGGAGGATCAGCCCGTCGCGGTGTGGCCGGAGTGTCTCCAGGAGGCTTGGGCGGTCAGTTGCGAGCAGGGGCTCGGGCGAGGTGAGGACTGCGATCGTGCAGGTCAGGTCCGTGATCTCGTTCCGCGCGAGTGGCGGGAAGCGTGGATCGCGGGTCGCGGCCGCATGCGCGTTGTGGCAGACATCGTCGGCCAGGAGACGGTGGCGCTCGAGGCTGCCGATGCAGCCACGCAGTGTGCCTGCGCGTTTCAGGGTGACGAAACTTGCGCCAGGCTTGCCAAGTGGATCGGGTTCCGTGGTGTCCGTTCCGGGCGCGGCCGCATCGCCGCGGATGGCGGCGTGCACCGCGTCGCGGGCCAGTTCGAGCAGGCGGACACGGGCATTGGCACCAAGCTCGGGTATGCCACGGTCGTCGCAGTTTACTGGAACGTCCATGCCCCGTATCCCACGACCTGGTCGCGTGGTCCGGCGGTGTCGCCGGAGTTGCGCTGGTCCAGGGTCTGCACCCGCATGCCCCGGTAGCGCGCCACGCGCAGCAGGCCGGCAAGCGGGCGGCAGCCACAGGCGCGCTCCGGCACCATCGCATTCTCGTCGAGCGCCTCGATCGCGCGGGTGGTCTCCGCGTCCAACCGCTGCGCGGTGTCGTAATCGTGAAAGTGCGAGAGATCCGAGCTGACCACGATCAGGGTCTCCGGCCCGCCCCACAGGCGGTCGAGCACCGCCTCCACCTGCTGTGGGGATGCCTCGCCGACGACCAGGGGCACGAGCTGGAATGTTTCGAGTACGACCTGCAGGAATGGCAGGTGGGCCTCCAGGCTGTGCTCCGGGACATGGGGCAGGTCGAATTCGCTCACACCCTCGAGGTCCCGGATCGTGTCCAGGGCGGCGCGGTCGATCGGGGTCACCCCCAGCGGGGTGCGGTAGGCGCGGGTGGCGGGGGTGGCGATCCCGCGAAACGGGACCCGGTGGGAAGGTCCCAGCAGGACCACCCGCCGGATCCGGTCCGCAGCCCCGTGCAGTCGCGCATAGGCGGCCGCTGCCACTGCCCCGGAGTACGGATAACCGGCATGCGGGGCCACGATGGCCTTGGGCAGCCCCAACCCAAGGTCGGTCGGGGTAGCGGCATCGAGGAGTACCCGCACCATTCGACCCAGTTCCGTCGGGTCGTCGGGATAAAAGCGGCCGGCAATTGCCGGTTCGCGCACGCTGGCAGTGGTGTCGGTCAAGTGCAGCCTCGATGCGCCCGCGCTGGGCGGGCCGTTCTCTTGCATCCTGTCATTGAAGTTATGGGTGGTTGCCACCACATTCAAGGTAGACGACCCAATAAGAGTCCCCCGCGAAGATGTCCGACGACCTGACCCGGGACCGTTACACGGTCGCGACCCGTTTCTGGCACCGGCTGGATGACGGCCGGGTGCAATGCGACCTGTGTCCGCGCTATTGCAAGCTGAAGCCCGGCCAGCGCGGTGCCTGTTTCGTGCGCGCGAACCTGGACGACGAGATCGTGCTGACCAGCTACGGGCGTTCGTCCGGCTACTGCGTGGATCCGATCGAGAAAAAGCCCCTGAACCATTTTCTGCCGGGTACGCCGGTGCTGTCGTTCGGGACCGCGGGCTGCAATCTGGCCTGCAAGTTCTGCCAGAACTGGGATATCAGCAAGTCGCGCCAGATCGATACCCTGGCGGATCGGGCGGAGCCGGAGGCGATCGCGCATGCCGCGCAGGAGCTGGGGTGCCGGGCCGTGGCATTTACCTACAACGACCCGGTGATCTTTCACGAGTATGCGGTGGACGTGGCGGCTGCGTGCCGGGCGCGGGATATCCGGACCGTGGCCGTCACCGCCGGTTACATGGCCGAGCCGGCGCGCCCGGAGTTCTTTGCCGACATGGATGCGGCAAATGTGGATCTGAAGGCGTTTACCGATCGCTTCTATCACAAGCTGACCGGGGCGCGTCTGCAGCCGGTTCTGGACACCGTCGAATGGCTGGTCAACGAGACCGATGTGTGGGTGGAGCTGACCACGCTGCTGATCCCCGGCGAGAACGACAGTGATGCGGAGATCGAGGCCATGGCGCGCTGGGTGGTGGATCACCTGGGACCCGATATCCCGCTGCACTT
>SKNJ01000192.1 GCA_007120575.1 Thioalkalivibrio sp. | reverse complement strand
TGGTGGCCCCGATCTCGATGGTGTGCTCCGCGAACACGAATTCACGCCGCGTCCCCTCTTGGATACTGGCAGGGTCCACCACACCGCAACGGACCGTCGCCGTGCCGGTGTCGGTTCCCGCGTGCAGATGGAACGAGGCCGTCCCGGAGTTGTTCTCGAGCGTAATCGAGCGGTAAGCGGCCCTGAACCATTCGCCGGTCGCGGGATGTTCGACGAGGTCACGACCTTCGGAGCCGTCCATGTAGTAGAGGCTTGCGCGATCGAGAGTCGAACCGATCAGCTGACACTGGAACTCGGCATTCTCGAACTCGTCGTCCTCGTTGAGGAAATTGACGATCGGCCCATGATCGTTCTCGGCACTGACCTGCAGGGTGGCGGTGTAGGGGCCCCCGATCTGCGGGTCCCACTGCAGCAGGTTGGGCGGCAGCGAATCCTGGCCCGTAACGCTGATGCTCGCCCGCTCGGGACCGAACGCGCCCCCGTCGCTCCCCCCGCAGGCACTCAGCAGGAGGCCGGCGGAGAGCATTCCCACGAGCGCCGGAACGGCAAAACGCTTGTTCATACCCCTATCTCCCTTGGATTCATAATGACGCCACCGCATGTCAGTCGAGCACCCGCGGGGTGACGAAGATCAGCAGCTCGGCCTTGGTGTTCTCGGTCGAGCGATTCTTGAACAGGTTGCCGAGGAACGGGATGTCGCCAAAGAACGGCACCTTCTCCAGATTGGTGCGGCTGTCGATCTCGTAGACCCCGCCCAGCACCACGGTCTCGCCATTGCCGACGAACACCTGGGTCTTGACCTCGCGCTTGTTGATGCCGGGGACGCCAAGCACCACGCGCTGGCTGGGCTCGTTCTTGGTGACCTCGATATCCAGGATCACGTTGCCGTTCGGCGTGATCTGCGGGGTCACCTCGGTGGACAACACCGCCTCGATGAACTGGGTGGTGGTCGCGCCAGAAGACGTTGCCTCCTGGAACGGGATGTCCTCGCCCTGCTTGATGGTGGCGGTCTGGCCGTTCGCGGTGATGACGCGCGGGCTGGAGATGATCTCGCCGCGACCCTCAACCTGCAGTGCGGAGAGTTCCAGGTCCAGCAGGATATTCGGGCGCAGGATGCTGAAGCCGAAGCTGCCGGCCTGCTCGGGCCCCGCGGGCAGCGACGAGTTCAGGCGATCGCCGAACGTCGGCGGGGTGCGCGATCCGACGCGCACCCCGTCCGCGATGCCGCTGGCGGCCTGTCCGGTACCGGACATCCCGAAGCCGGTATTGCCGCTGCGTTCGCCCGCGCTGACCCCGAACCGGGCCCCCAGGTCGCGCTGGAAGTTGTCGTCCGCGATCACGATGCGGGTCTCGATCAGGACCTGCTGCACCGGGACATCCAGGGTCGCCACCAGGCGGCGCACGTCCTCGATGCGGCTCTGGGTGTCCTGTACCAGCAGGGTGTTGGTGCGGCTGTCGACGGTGATGCTGCCACGCTCGGACAGGAACTGGCCGGTCTCGTCGCCGCGGATCAGATCGGCGATCTGCTCGGCCTGGGCGAAGTTGATCTGCACGAACTCGGTGCGCAGCGGCTCGAGTTCCTGGCGATCGCGCTCGGCTTCCATCTCCATGCGCTCGCGGGCGGCGATTTCCTCGCTGGGCGCGACATACAGCACGTTGCCGTCCATGCGCTTGTCGAGGCCGCGGGCCTGCAGGATGATGTCCAGTGCCTGATCCCAGGGGACGTTGTTCAGGCGCAGGGTAATGTTGCCGTCCACGGTGTCGCTGACCACGATGTTCAGATCGGTGAAGTCCGCGAGCAGCTGCAGCACGGAGCGCACCTCGATGTCCTGGAAATTGAGCGACAGGCGCTCGCCGACGAACTCGCGCTCCTCGCGTTCGCGGGCCTGCAGCTCGGCCCGCGAGATGGGGGCCACTTCCAGCACATACTGGCGATCGCTCTGGTAGGACAGGACCTCGTATTCGCCATGCGCGTCCACTTGCATGCGCACGCGGTCGCGTTCCCCGATGGTGTCGATGGTCTGTACCGGGGTCGCGAAATCCACCACGTCCAGGCGCCGCTCGAGTCGCTCGTCGATGCGCGCGCGCGAGAAGGTCAACTCGACCTGGCCGGCCTGCTCGCGCACGTTGATCTCGGCGCCGGCGCGCGACAGGTCGACCTCTACGCGGCCCTCGCCGTCGCGACCGCGACGGAAGTCGATGCCGGTAATCTCCAGCGGGCGCGCGCTGCGGGTAACCGCGGCCTCCGGGTCGATATCCGCCACCTCGCGGGTATCGGCCTCGGACACGCCGCGGCCGAGAGTCAGGATCAGGTTGTTGCCTTCGACCCGGGTCTGGTATTCGGAGGGCTGGGTCAGGTTCAGGACCACGCGGGTGCGGTCGCCGGCCTCCACCGCGGTGGCCTGCAGCACCGGGCCCACCCGCAATTGCGTCTCGCGGGAACGCATCGCGTTGCCGGCCCCGGGCAGGTCCAGCGCGATGCGCGGTGGCGAGTCGATCGCGAACGCGCGCACGTCGGCGGGCGGGGCGTCGGAGAAGCGCAGGTTCACCTGCACCCGGTCACCGCTCAGCGTGGCAGCCCGGATCTCTTCCAGTTCGGTGGCCGCCACCCCCTGTGACAGCAGGAGCAACAGACCGGCCATCATGGTGCCGGCCAGCGCGCGCATGGAATAAGCCATGTTGAATTCCCTGTTCGTTGTGCCGGCCGTGCGGCGAGTGCTCATCGTCATTGTTCTGCTCCCAGACCCCTAGTCGCTCAGCGCCACCGAGGCCTCGCGTTCCACGAAGCCCCCGAAGGCGTCCGGTACCACCTCGACCAACTCGATACGGGTGGGCGTGATTGCCACGATCCGGCCATGGTTCTGGCCCATGTAGTTCCCCTCGGTCACCCGCTGGATGCCGCGATCCGGCGTGCGGACCAGCGCGTAGCGAGCACCGTCCTGTTCCAGCGAACCAACCATGCGCAGGGAGTCGAGCGGATAGCCCTCCAGGAACTCGCGCGGGCGATCCCGATCAACCTCGGCATCGCCCGGGGTCCCCGCGACCTCTTCCGGCTCGGGCTGAGCGATCACCGAGGAATCGAAGGGCGACCGCGTGTGGCCGGGATAGATATAGGGTTCGTGCGGGTCCAGGGTCGGGATCGGCTCGATCCCGCTCCCGGGGCGTTCCTTGACCTGCGCCATGTAGCGTTCGAGATCGCGGGTATCCTGGGTGCACCCGGTCACCAGGACACCGGCAACCGCGCCGAGGGCAAGCCCGCGCGCCAGCGCGCACCCGGAGAATCGGTTCCACCGGCGGCTCATCGGGTTTCCTCCAGATAACGATAGGTGCGGGCGACCGCATCCATCACCAGATCCCGGTCGGACTCGCCGCGCCGGATATGCATATCATGCATGGTGACCACGCGCGGCAGCGCCGAAACCCCGCTGACGAATTCCGCCAGTTCCTCGTAATTGCCGCGGACCCGCAGCCGGATCGGCACCTCGGCGTAGAAGTCGCGGCGGTTCTCGCTACGCGGTTCGAACAGTTCGATCTCGAGACCGGCCTGCAGTCCGGTCTGCGAGATGTCCACCAGCAGGCTGGGGATCTCCGCGCTGCTCGGCAGGAGTTCGAGCAGCGACGCGAACATGCGCTCCATTTCCTCCAGCTGCTCCTCGTAGGCAGGGAGGTTGGCCGCGCGGTGCTGTTTGTCCTCGAACTCCGCGCGCAATTGCTGCTCGCGGCTCTCGGCGCGCTCGAGTTCGGTGCGCTGATCGTTGATTACAAAGTACCAGGCCAGCCCGACAATGACCGCGACCGCCACCAGCAGGATCAGCCCCTTGATACCCCAGGAGGCCTCCCCGATGTTGCTGAAGTCGATCTCCTTGAGTTCCTTGAGATCCATCAGGAATCCCCCTCGCCGTCCTCGGCCCCCGGACGTGTCTGGGTCGCCTCCAGGCGGAAGTCACGCACCTGCAGGCGGCCCTCGTCGCGGGTCTCGATAATCCGCAGATTGGCCTCGCTCAACCAGGGCGAGGCATCGATACGACGCATCAGCGTGGAGATGCGGGTGTTGGATTCGGAGCGCCCGATCACCTGGATCTGCTCGCCATCCTGCTGGACCTCGTTGAGGTAGGTTCCGGCCGGCAGGGTGGCGACCAGCTGGTCAAACAGGTGCACGGCCTCCGGGCGGCGGGCCTGCAGGGTCTGAATGACCTCCATGCGTGCGATCAGGTTCTCGCGCTGTTCGTCGAGGTCCTCGATACGGGCGATCTGGCGATCCAGTTCGCGGATCTCGCGCTCCAGCATCTGGTTGCGCGTCTGCTGGTGGTCGATCAGTGTGCTCATGTAGGAATAGCCACCGAACGCCAGCAGGACGCCCACCACCACGGCCACTCCCACCGCCACAAAGAACTGCTTGCGGCGCTGTTCACGGGCATGTTCGCGCCAGGGAAGCAGGTTGATCTGGATCATGTCGCGTACCCCCGCATCGCCAGGCCGCAGGCCGTCAGCAGGGCCGGGGCATCATTCGCGAAGCGCTGCTGGTTCACCCGGCGGGCCATTGCCATCCCGTGGAACGGATTGGCCACGGAGACCGGGGTGCCGGTGACCTCTTCGAGCATCTCGTCGACCCCGGCGATGGCCGCGCAGCCCCCGCCCAGCAGGATGTGGTCGATGGTGTCCTGCGGGCGGGTCACGTAGAAGTACTGCAGCAGCCGCTGGATCTGGTCCATCATGGTCTGCTTGAAGGGCTCGAGGATACCGCTGACGTAATCGGCAGGCAGATCCCCGCCCATCTTGGCCGCCCCCGCCTCCTGGTAGTTCATGTTGTAGCGGCGCATGATCTCCTCGGTGAGCATGCGCCCGCCGAAGTTCTGCTCGCGGGTATAAATCACACCCTCGGTCTGGCTGACCACGTAGACCGCAGTGACCGAGGAACCGACATCCACGATCGCGACGACCGGCTTGCTCTCGCGATCCGGGAGACCCGCGATCAGGCGGTCGGCGGCATGTTCGATCGCGTAGGCCTCGACATCGACCAGTTCCGTGACGAGCTTCGCAGATTCAGCGATCGCCACACGCGAATCGACGTTCTCGCGGCGCGATGCGACCACCAGGACGTCCACCATCTGCGGGTTCTTTTCGTTCTTGCCGATGACCTGAAAATCGAGATTGACCTCTTCCAGGGTGTAGGGGATGTACTGGTCGGCCTCGACGAAGACCTGGCCTTCGAGTTCGGCGTCCCCGAGCGCGGCCGACATCTGAATGGTCTTGGTGATGACCGCCGAGGAGGGAACGGCCATCGCGCAGTGCTTGAGCCGGCTACCGGAGCGCTTGACCGCACGCGACAGGGCATTGCCCACGGCCTCCGTGTCCTGACACACCTTGTCGACCATCACACCATCGGGCAGTGGTTCGACGGCAAATGCCTCGACCCGGTAGCCCTTTCCCTGGCGGGCCAGCTCGAGAACCTTGACGGCCGCCGAGCTGATATCGACACCCAGCAGTCCCTGTTTGGATTTTCCGAGACTCAGCACACATCCCCCTGTATACCCCAAAGATCGCAACTGATAGCGTTACAATCAAGTATGCTAGCGCTTTCACAATATACACGGCGACTTCAAGGTTGCAAGTTGTATTGAATCCGACTTCTCACTTTAGCCACACTTTTTTTGCAGTCATGAACCCCCTGTTGAAGATATTCACGGCGTTGCTGGCCCTGTTTCTGGCCGCCGCGATCGGTGTTTCCATCGCGGTCGCCGCCCTGTACGTACATTACGCCCCGACCCTCCCCGACGCGGAAGCGGTGCGCGATGTGCGACTGCAGACCCCGCTGCAGATTCGCGCGGCGGACGGCGCGCTGATGGGGGAGTTCGCCGAGGAACGCCGCATCCCGCTCGCGATCGACGACATCCCGGAGCGGGTACGCCAGGCGTTCATCGCAGCCGAGGACGAGCGCTTCTATGACCACCCCGGGGTGGACGTGCTGGGCCTGGCACGGGCCGCGCTGAACCTGGTAAGCACCGGGGGCGAACGCAGCCAGGGCGGCAGCACCATCACCATGCAGCTGGCGCGCAATATCTTTCTTACGCGCGAGCGCACCTATGAACGCAAGTTGCGCGAGATCTTCCTTGCGATTCGCCTCGAACGCGAACTCGAGAAGGACGAAATCCTGGAGCTGTACCTCAACAAGATCTACCTCGGGCAGCGCGCCTACGGCATCGAGGCGGCGTCGCGAATCTATTTCGGGCGCGGTCTGGACGAACTGGACCTCGACCAGATCGCGATCCTGGCCGCACTGCCCAAGGCACCCTCCACCACCAACCCGGTGAGCAATCCGCGGCGCGCCGAGGTCCGGCGCAACTACGTCCTGCGCCGAATGCTGGACACCGGCGCGATTGACGCCACCGAGTTCGAGGAGGCCGTCGCCCGCCCGGTGCGCTCGGAACGGCACGTGGCGGCCAGCGAGATCGATGCGCACTGGGTCGCCGAGACGGTGCGGCAGATGGTCGTAAACCTGTGGGGAGCGGAGGCCTATCGGCGTGGCCTGCAGGTCCACACCACCATCGATCCGGACTATCAGGAGGCCGCCAATCAGGCCCTGCGCGAGGGCCTGCTGGAATACGACGAACGCCACGCCTACCGCGGACCGGAACTGCGCCTGCCTGCGGCAACGCGGGAGGACCCCGAGGCGCGCGCGCGGGCCCTGACGGCGATCGGTGTCTATGGCCGGCTGCTGTTCCCGGCAGCAGTGCTGGAACACTCCCCGGAAGACATGCTGCGGGTCGATGGCGGCGCGATTGGCGAACTCGAGATCGCACCGGATGATACGGAGTGGGCCGGCTCACCGGCGTTCGAACGCGGCGACGTGATCCGGATCCGTCCGCATGTCGATGGTCGCTGGCGCCTGACCCAGAAGCCGGAGGTCACCGGGGCGATCATCGCGCAATCTCCCGAGGACGGCGCCATCGTCGCGCTGGCCGGCGGGTTCGACTTCTTCGACAACCGCTTCGACCACGCGATCCAGGCGGAGCGCCAGCCCGGCTCGGCGTTCAAGCCGCTGGTCTACGCCCTGGCCCTGCGCGAGGGCTACCACCCCAACTCCCGGCTGGTGGATGCCCCGATGGTATTCGACGATCCGGCACTGGGCGCGGAGTGGCGTCCGCAGAACTACTCGCGCCGTTTCCAGGGCGAGACCAGCATGCGCGAGGCGCTGGCGAATTCCCGCAACCTCGCATCGATTCGCCTGCTGAACCGCATCGGGACGGGCGCGATCCACACGGAACTCGGCCGCTTTGGACTCGACCCGGCAACCCAGCCGAACAATCTGTCCATGGTACTTGGCACCGGATCGATCACGCCGCTGCAACTGAACAATGCCTACGCCGTATTCGCCTCCGGCGGGAAGCTACTGTCGCCGTGGCTGATCAGCCGTATCGAGACCGTGGACGGAGAGGTGCTCTACGAGGCGCCCACCGACAGGGCCTGCCCCGCGCCCTGCGAGAACCCGGCGGGCCAGGAGCTGCCGTTGAATACACCGCAAGGACCGTTGCGCTACAGCGACCCGGTCCCGGTACTCGAGCCCGGGGTCGCCTGGCAAACAAGCCGCATGCTGCGCGAGGTCATCACCTCCGGGACCGGACGCCGCGCGCTGGCCCTGGGGCGCAATGACCTTGCGGGCAAGACCGGCACCACCAACGATTATCGGGATGCCTGGTTCGCCGGCTACAACGGCGACCTGGTAGCAACGGCCTGGGTCGGCTTCGATGACAACCGCGAACTCGGCCGGCAGGAGAGCGGGGGACGCGTGGCCCTGCCGCTGTGGACCCGTTTCATGGGCAGCGTGCTTGCCGACCGCCCCGAGCATCCGGTTGCGCGCCCGGACGACCTGATCCGCGTCGAGATCCTGCCGGATGGTGGTCGGGCCGAATCCGGCTCGGCGAGCGCCTCGACCGAGTGGCTACTGCCGCACCAGATCCCCGAGCGCGGCCAGTCGGCGCACAACGATATCCATGGCGACAACGATCGCGCCTCCGAACTGGTGTTCTGAAGATGGGTGCACCTTCCCGCATTCGCCAGGAGCTGGCGCAGGAGGCCGCGCGCATCCTGATCGACGACGGCATCCGCGATTTCGGCCTGGCCAAGCGCAAGGCGGCCGAGCACCTGGGCATCGACCCGCGGCACGAGATGCCGTCGAACGCCGAGATCCAGGACGCGGAGATCGCGCGCAGCCGACTGTTCGCAACCCGCGCAAGCCGCCAGGATTACCGCGACCGGCTGGGTGCCGCACTGACGGTGATGGGGCGACTCGCCCATCGGGAACCCCGGCTGGTCGGCCCCCTGCTGACCGGAATCGTCGAGCGCCATGCACTGATCAACCTGCACGCGTTCGCCGAGACCCCGGAAGAGGTCATCATCGAACTGGGCGACCACGGCATTCATTGTGACACCGGCGAGCGCCGTTATCGCAGCCGCCAGGGTCGCGAGCAGCGCATCCCGTTCCTGGCCTTTCGCGGCCCGGACGGGATCGACGTGGAACTGACGGTCTTCCCGCTCGACGGAATCCGCCAGGCACCGCCATCACCGGTGGACGGGCGGCCGATGAAGCGGGCCAACCACGCCGAGGTGGAACGCATGCTGGCGGAGGCCACCGCCGACGAGGCCCTGGCGGCGGCAGACTGAGCGGGCACGTCTGGCGGCGTGGCCGCCCGCCGCAAGGCAGACCATACCCGCGCGATGACGGGCGGCAGGGAGAAGCACCGTCATCGCGAGGAGCGAACACCTCCCCGTCATCGCGAGCGCCGCACACCTCCTCGTCATCGCGAGGAGCGCAGCGACGTGGCGATCTCCGTGGGCCGCCCCGGTGCCGGCCGGGGCGAGCGTCGGGGGTTTCGTCCGGAGGTTGCCACGGCCCCTGCGGGGCCTCGCAATGACGGGGCCAACTGGCTCCTACCGGCGGTAGCTGGTGACCGTGTCGACCATTGCGGCAACCCGGTCCGGATCGATCCCCGGGTGCACGCCGTGGCCAAGATTGAAGATATGCCCGGTGTCGCGATCGAAGCCGTCCAGCACCCGCTGCGTCTCTTCACGCACCACAGCTTCAGGCGCGTAGAGCACCGACGGGTCGAGATTGCCCTGCAACGCGACACGGTCCCCTACCCGCTGACTGGCCTCGGCAATCTCGATGGTCCAGTCGAGCCCCAGAGCATCCGCCCCGGTGTCCGCCATCGCCTCCAGCCAGGCCCCGCCGCCCTTGGTGAACAGTGTCACCGGCACGCGGCGGCCGTCGTTCTCGCGGATCAGCCCGTCGACGATGCGCTGCATGTACGCCAGCGAGAATTCGCGATAACCGCGCGGGGTAAGCGAGCCCCCCCAGGTGTCGAAGATCATCACCGACTGGGCGCCGGCGCGGATCTGCGCGTTGAGGTAGTCGGTCACCGCGGTGGCGACCTTCTGCAACAGCGCGTGCATCGCCTGCGGCTCGCCGTACATCAGACGCTTGGTCTCGGCGAAGTCGCGCGAGCCCTGACCTTCGACCATGTAGGTCGCCAGGGTCCACGGACTGCCGGCAAAGCCGATCAGCGGAACCTCACCGTCCAGTTCGCGACGGATCAGGCGCACCGCGTCCATCACGTAGCGCAGCTCCTGCTCCGGGTCCGGCACCGGCAGGTTCTCGATCGCCTCCAGCGTACGCACCGGCTCGCGAAAACGCGGGCCCTCGCCGGTCTCGAAATACAGACCCAGGCCCATCGCATCGGGGATGGTCAGGATGTCGGAGAACAGGATCGCCGCATCCAGCGGGAACCGGCGCAGCGGCTGCATGGTCACTTCGCAGGCCAGCTCCGGGTTCTGGCACAGGCTCATGAAGCTGCCGGCCTGGGCGCGGGTCTCGCGGTATTCCGGCAGGTAACGCCCGGCCTGGCGCATGATCCAGATCGGCGGGCGATCCACCGGCTCGCGCAACTGGGCCCGCAGGAGACGATCGTTCTTCAGGTTCTGGGACATCGAAAGACTCAAACGCCGAGGTATTCAAGGATGCCTTCGGCGGCCTCGCGGCCCTCGAAGACGGCGGTGACCACCAGGTCGGAACCGCGCACCATGTCGCCGCCGGCAAACACCTTGGGGTTGCCGGTCTGGAAGGCGTGCTCGCCCGCGGTCTGCACGCGGCCGCCCTCGTCGA
>SKNJ01000057.1 GCA_007120575.1 Thioalkalivibrio sp. | reverse complement strand
CGAATATTAATAACATCTTAAGTTCGTTCTAATACAGAAGCTTGCGTGGAAACTGGAGGCCCATTCTACACTTTATTTCCCCAGCCGAATATCGTCCTCAAAAGCAATATTCTGGATCTTGTAAAAAAACCCAAGATTTTATTGCAGGCTTTCTCCCGCTCTGCTAAAAATCATGCTGGCTGTCCCAAGGATAGAGGGGCACCATTGTGCAATGTTGTACCGAAACCAAGCCGGAGACAGGCAAATGATGGACAAGAAGAACGATCGTTCCGAGATGGAGCACACCCCGGAAGAAGAACGCAAAGGCACCGAGGTGTCGACCGAAATCAACGAGTCCCGTCGCGGCTTCCTCGGCCGCGTGGGCAAGGGCGGCGCGGCCCTGGCCATGTTCGGCCTGGGCGCGGAAACCGCGATGCAGACCATGTTCAATCGCAGCACCCTGTCCAGCGCGGTGGCCGCTGGCATCGAGGGCTTCAACGTCGAGGGCAAGGTGGATGGCTTCATCTATCTGAATGACCGCCCGATCAACGGCGAGCTGCCGCCGCACCTGCTGCACGACGAAGTCACCCCGTTCCCCAACATGTTTATCCGCAACAACGGTGTCCCACCGGAGAAGGCCGGCATCGACGCATCCGCATGGACCCTGACGGTCCACGGCGAAGCGGCGAATGGGGAGAAGTCCTACACCATCGCGGACCTCAAGGAGAAGTTCGAGCACCACACCCTGCAAATCTGGATCGAGTGTGGCGGCAACGGGCGTGCCGCGTTCGAGCCGTCCCCGCGTGGTAACCAGTGGGATCTCGGTGCGATCGGCTGCCCGACCTGGACCGGTGTGCGCCTGCGCGACGTGCTGGAAGATGTCGGCTATGACGCGGACAAGGCCGTGTACATCGGCTACAAGGCGGGCGATGCCCACCTCAGCGGCCGTGACGACCTGGATGCGCTGTCCCGTGGCTGCCCGATGCGCAAGGCCCTGGAGGATGAAACCATCATCGCCTGGGCAATGAATGGTGAGGACATCCCGGAGCAGCACGGCTACCCGCTGCGCCTGATCACCCCTGGCTTCCCGGGCTCCGCCAGTGGCAAGTGGCTGACCGAGATCCTGGTGCGTGATCGCGAGCATGACGGTCAGGGCATGACCGGCCACAGCTACCGTATGCCGCGTCATCCGGTGGAGCCTGGTGCCGACGTACCGAACGAGGATATGGTCGTCCTCGAGGAAATGCCGGTGAAGTCGCTGATCACCTATCCGCAGACTGGAGTCGAGACCTCCGTCGGCAGCACGCTGAAGGTGGCGGGCAAAGCCTGGGATGGCTACGGCGATGTGGAGGAACTCCACGTTTCCACCGACTATGGAGTGACCTGGCAGAAGGCCGACCTGAAGCGCCCGGTCAACAAGTTTGCCTGGCAGACCTGGGAGGCCGAGATCGAGTTCCCCGAACAGGGTTTCTACCAGGTGTGGGCCGTGGCCACCAATAGCAAGGGCGACCGCCAGCCGATGGTCCTGCCGGGCTGGAACCCGCGCGGTTACGGCAATAACAAGGCCCACCACATCGATGTCCGAGTCAAGGCGTAAGGAGCTGTAATGAAGTCGAAGATGGTCCTGCTGCTGCCGGCCATCCTCGGCCTCCTCTGGGTAGCGCCCGCGGTGGCGGGCAACTACGTCGAGGCGGCCGAGGAGTACGAGACCGATCCGGAAACCAGCCTGATCAAGGCCCCGGGGTTCGAGACGGTCAAGAACAACTGCACTGTATGCCACTCGGCCCGGCTGTTCACGGGCCGCGGTTATACGCGCAAGATCTGGCTGGAACAGATCCGATGGATGCAGGACACCCAAGGACTCTGGGAATTCACTCCCGAAGTGGAGGAAGAGATCCTGGACTACCTGGAAACCTTTTACCCACCGCGTTGATCCCGACACGGTGATGCAAAAAGCCCCGGCTAGCCGGGGCTTTTTTTGGTTTGTCGCACGCCCCTCCGCAAGTTCCGGGGGCGGATCTTGCGGAGGGGCGTGACGCGGGCGGATGGTTTCAGGCCGGGTCGCGGGTGGGGGTCGTGGTGGTCGGGCGAGGGGGGCGGGGGGTGATGCGGTGGTCGGCGCGGGCCTGCTCCTGTGTGCTCCAGTGTTGCCAGGCCGGGTCCTGGCTGAAACGGGCGTAGTCGCGCAGGATCTCGCCCTCGATGTTGGGATTGCCCTGGTCGCGGGCCAGGCGCAGGGCCGCGTCGAGTTCCTGCCAGGCCTCGGCGGCTTGCCCCTGGCCCTGTTGCAGCAGGGCCTCGGCGTGCAGGCGCATCAGGGCGGGGCGAAAGCAGTGGTCGCCGCGCTGTGCGCAGCTTGCCAGTGCCTGTTCGGCGGTCTGCACACGCTCTGCCGGGTCGGCCCGGGTGATGCGCAGGGCGTCCAGCAGGATCCACAGGAAAATGGTGCTGACGCCATCCATGATGTGGCGCATCGCCTCGACCTGCTCGCGCAGTATCCCGGTCGCGTCGCGGGCGCCGTCGCGGGTCCGGGCCCAGCTCTCGATGGTGGTCCCGGCGACCCGCCAGAGGGGATAGTCGTATTCCCGGGCGATGGCCAGCGTGCGGTGCGCGGCCGGAAGGGCCCCGACCGGGTCGTCGCTGAAGAAGGCAAGGGTGGCGCGGAAGGTGTGGACGAACGCCTCGGTCGGGTGGTGCTCGAGGCGATGCGCCTGGTCGCAGGCGGTCTCCATCTCCTCCCAGGCGCGCGCGTGGTTGCCCTGGAAGAACAGGGTCCAGGCCATGAAGCCGCGCGCGCTGATGGCCGGGTTCTCGGTATGCCGGGCAATCAGGGCGCTGTGGTCGGTCTCGCGGTACAGCGCGAGGGCGCGAGTCTGGTGGTCCAGCGCACGGTCGAACTGTCCGGTCCAGAAGTGGGTGTTTCCCTGGACATAGTGGGCAGCGATCCGCAGCAGGCGGTCGCCCGACCCTTCGGCCAGTTGTTCCATCTCGTCGGCCAGGCGATGGGCCTCGGCGAACCCGTGCCAGGAGCCGGCGCCATGCCACAGCCCCCACAGGATACGGAAGTGCTGAACCGGGTCTTCGTGGAGGGCAGGGTTGTCGGTGGCCCGGGCGAACAGCGCATTGACCTCGCGCGATCCGTAGCCCAGCAGCGCCAGGTTGGAGGCGCCCAGCCCGCCCAGGGCGCGGAGCGTTTCGTGGGCCATCCGGCCCGGGTCGTCGGCGGCGCCGAATTCCTGGTCGAGGCACGCCAGGGCGTCCTCGAAGTACTGCGCGGCCTCCGGGAGCATGCCGTGCGCGAAGGCCTGCTCGCCGGCATGCAGCCAGGCGGCGACCGCCTCGATGTGACGGCCGGCATGAAACAGGTGGGTGGCGATCCGGCCCCAGTCGTCGGCGTGCCCGGTGCTGCGCGCCTCGGTTTGCAGCAGGTCGGCCAGGCGTCCGTGCAGCGTGCTGCGCTCGGAAACCAGCATGGCTTCGTAGGCGGCCTGGCGGAACAGTGCATGGCGAAAGCGATAGCGCACGCCGTCGATCACGCCACAGGGTTCGACAAAGCCCTTGCGTGTGAGCTGGCCGAGGTGGCGGCGTATGACCTCGGGCGGCTGGTTCTGCAGGCGGCTGAGGATGCGCGTGTCGAAGTCGCGCCCCACCACCGCGGCCGCGTAGGCCAGTTCGCGGGCCGGCCCCAGCTGTTCCAGCCTCGCGACCAGCAGGTTGGACAGGCCGGGTGGCAGGCTGCCGGGCGATTCGCCACGCAGCGTGGTCTCCAGTGCGAAACGGGTGAGTTCCTCGAGGAACAGCGGGATGCCTTCGCCGCGCTCCACGAGTTCGCGACGCAGGGATTCGGGCAGGCGGCCCTCGCCATCCAGACGCGCGACCAGGTCATGCGCGGCCTCCTCGTCGAGACCGCGCAGGCGCAGGTGATCCAGGCTCAGGTCGCGCCAGTTGGCGCGGAAGGTCATGCGTGCGGTCAGGGTGACGAGGATCGGCAGGTCGTGCAGGCGCTGATACAGGCGCCGCAGGAATTCCGAGGTCCCGGAGTCCATCCAGTGGACATCGTCGCAGATCAGCAGGGTGGGGCCCTTCAGCGCCCGCAGGCGTACGAGGGCAACCAGGGTGTCGATGATGTGGTCGCGGTCCAGCTCCTCGTCGAGGGGATGGCCCTGCTCGGGCCGGAGCAGCCAGCGCGCCAGCAGCCGGCCGCTTTCCGGGGTAGTGCAGACGCGGGCCACGGCGTGCTCGAAGCGGCGCTGCCGCGCCTCGCGCATGCCGCCCTGGCCGACCCATGCCGCGAGTGCCTGGCGCACGGGGGTCAGGAGCTGGCGCGAGGAGTCCTCGCGGCACTTGATCAGGAAGCGGGACCGCGCCTGGCCGCGAATCTGCTGGTCCAGGCTGCGCGCCAGGCGGCTCTTGCCAACCCCGGCCTCGCCCTGAAGCAACAAAAAGCGCGGGTGGCGTTCGCGCAGGGTGGTCTCCCACGCCGCGCGCAGTTGCAGCAGTTCGCGGCCGCGCCCGGCCAGTGGGGTGAGGCCGTGTCCGGCCTGTGCCTCGATCCGGTCCAGCGGGCCGGGGTCGGCGGTGACCCGGTAGCCGTTGCCGGGCTTGTCCTCGCGCGGGCGGAAGACAAAATAGCCGGAGACCCGCTGGTAGGCCGCCTCGGTGACGATCAGGGTGCCCGGTGGTGCGCCGCGGGCGGTGTCCTGAGCCCGTGCGGTCAGCATACCGGTGGGGTCCGGGAGTTCCGCCTCGCTGCCGGTCACGATCAGGTCGGAGTCCACCGCCAGGCGGAGCTGGCAGCCGGACGGTATGGTCTGCAGGGCCTCCCACGCGGCGTGCACTGCGTCCACGGTGGCCTCCTCGCGTCCGGCCGGGTAGCCGAAGTAGGCGACCAGGCCCGGTCCCGGGGAGCGGATCACGTGGCCATGCCGGTTGAGCAGCGCGAAGTCGATATGCGCCAGGGCACGTTCGATGCGGTCGCGCTGGATCTCGATGTCGCTGTCGGCGTCGACCTCGACCTGGCAGGCCACCACCGTCACCCGGCGCCGTTCGGGGCGCAGGGCCTGGACCTCCGCTGGCGTCTCGCGCGGGCGCGGCGCCGCCGGGGTGTCCAGCGCGCGGATCTCTTCCAGGGTCCGCTCGATCAGGGGCGGGAGCGGGCCCGTGCTTTCGGTGGCCAGTTGCGCGTGGTGCTCGAGTGCCCGTTCGCTGTCGCCAATGACGGTCCAGGCCAGCATCAGCAGGCGGTGCGCGCGAGGGTCGTGGGGTTCCAGGGTCAGCAGGCGGCGGATCTCGGCGATTGCCGCATCCGGATCGCCTTCCTGGCACAGGACGGGCAGGGACTGCTCGATCAGCCCCAGCACGGTCTGCCAGTGGGTCTCGCGCTGGGCTTCGGCCCACACCGACAGTTCGGGGAGGTCGTGCAGTGCGCGGACCGGTTCGAGGAAGTGCCCCCGGTAACCCTGCACCAGTCCCAGGATGTATTCGGCGCGGGATTGATGCCCAGGTGGCTCGTGGCGGGGGCCGGTACGTTGCAGCTGGACGAAATCGATCTCGACCGAGGGCTGCATGTGCAGGCTGGCGTGGCGGGGGGTGGTATCCAGTAGCGTGGTGGCTGCGGATGCCAGGTGGCGGCGCAGCTGGAACAGGGCCTGGCGCAGATTGACCCGGGCTGCATCGCTGTCGAGCTCGGGCCAGAACAGCCGCGCCAGCTGCTCGCGCGGGATGCGCCGGGGGCTCTCCGCCGCGAGGTAGGCCAGCAGGAGACCGAGCTTGGTGCCGGAAAGGGCCGGGACATCGCGTCCGTCCACTCGTACACCGACTGAACCGAGCGTCGTGATCTCCAGTTGCGCCAAAAGTCTCTCCCTGTGTTTCCCTGCAGTCCGACGGGGTCAGTCGATCCGAATCGTGGTGTACCCCTTCTGCCGGTAGCCCATGATGGACAGGAAGGTATTGCCGACCAGTTGCACGCCCGGGATCAGGTCCTGCTGCTCCAGACCGACGCGCCGGGTGGCGATGGCACAGGCCTCCATGTGGACGCCGGAGCGGTCGAGCAGGCCCTGCAGGCGCTCATGGACATGGGCCACGGCGGAGGCATCCTCGAGTTCCAGGCGGTCCAGATCGCGCGCGAGCAGGCCGGCCGCGCCCCCGCGAAACGTGAAGATCATCATCGGCTGGACGTCCTGGCGCAGCATGTCGTCGTAGGTCTCCTCGATCACGCTCAGGCGCGAGATCATGCGTTCCGGATCGCCGATGGTGATGTCCCAGAGGATGCGTCCGGTGTCGACCCCGCTCAGGGCGCGGGAGTCACCGGGCTTGTCGGCGGCGGCTAGCCCGGGAAGTAGCAACAGGCAGGAGAACAGCAGGGTGGAGATCAGGCTCTTCATCGCGTTTCCTTTGGCTGGGATTCGGGTCTTGAGGGTAGCAGCACCGGGGTATCTTGATCAGTGGTTGTGGTGTCCGTGATGCAGGTGCTCGACGCCCTCGAGGCTTTGCAGCGCGATCTCCCGCACCGGGATGTAGCGGGAGCTGCCCGGTGCGACGATCTCTTCGGTCAGGCGGATGCGGTAGGGGGCCGCGTGATTCAGCAGCTGGCCGGCGTAGCGGCGGCCCTGATGCGCCACACGCACCGGCGTCGTGTGCTCGTGACGGCTGAAGTTGTAGGTCACGTTGCGCGGATAGGTCAGATTCTGTTCCGAATAGCTCATTCGATGCGGTTCCTTGTCGAGGGGTTCCGGACGCCGAGCGTGGCGAGGGAGACCCGAATTTGGCGTTCGTTGGGGGGTTGTTGAATTCTGCCGACGGGCCGCGATCAGTGATCGCCGGTCGCGTCCTTCAGGCTCTCGAAGGCGTCGAGTGCGGCGCGTCGGCTGTCCCCGAGATCCACCAGGGGGTCGGGGTAGCCGGGCGCGCCGCCCGCGCCGGGGCTGTGAATATACCGCGTTTCCACCTTCCGGAGCACGGGCAGGTAGTGCCGGACGAAGGTCCCCTCCGGGTCGTGGCGTTCCCCCTGGGTCTGGGGGTTGAATACACGAAAGTAGGGTGCAGCATCGGCACCGCAGCCGCCGGCCCATTGCCAACCCAGGGTGTTGGCGGCGAGATCGGCGTCCACCAGGGTGTCCCAGAACCAGTGCGCGCCGTGCTGCCAGTGCAGGCGCAGGTTCTTGGTCAGGAAGGACGCGACCACCATGCGCAGGCGGTTGTGCATCCAGCCGGTCTCCCACAGCTGGCGCATGGCGGCGTCGACGATCGGGAACCCCGTCTGCCCGCGTTGCCAGGTCTGCAGATCCTCCTCGGGCTTGCGCCAGGGGAAGGCGTCGAAGCGCGGATTCAGTGGTTGTTCCGGGGTGTGCGGGAAGTGGTAGAGCACGTGATGGGCGAAATCGCGCCAGCCGAGCTCGCGCACGAAGGCCTCGGGCCCGCCGCTGTCCGGGTGCAGGCCGGCCGCGCGCAGGGCGCGCAGGATCTGGCGCGGGGAGATCTCGCCGAAGTGCAGATGCGGCGACAGGCGCGAGGTGCCGTCCTGGTCCGGGCGGTCGCGGCCATCGGCGTAGGCACGCACGCCGCTGTCGAGGAATTCGTCCAGGCGCTCCCGGGCCGCCGTCTCGCCCGCGGTCCAGCTGGCGCGCAGACCCGCGGCCCAGTCGATCGCGGGCAGGAGGCCGAGCTGTTCGGGGCGAAGCGACTCGGGCCAGGTTCGCGGCGCCGGGAGAACGGCGGGAGCGGGCAGCGGGTCCTGGTCGATGCCGTGTTTCAGGCAGGTCTTCCAGAACGGGCTGAAGACCTTGTAGGGGTGGCCCTGGCCGGTCTCGATCTCCCAGGGTTCGACCAGCAGGTGGGCATTGAAGCCGCGCGCCTCGATGCCGTCGGTGCGCAGCCCGGCCTGGATGTCCGGGTCGCGCTGGACGAAGGCGGGGTCGTACAGCCGGTTCCAGTAGACCGCGGTGGCGCCGGTCTCGCGCACCAGGGTGCGCAGGGTGTCGAGGCTGGGGCCGGCGCGCAGCGTCAGCCGCGAGCCCCGAGCGCGCAGGTCATCGTCCAGGGCCTGCAGGCTGTGGTGCAGCCACCAGCGGGATGCGGCGCCGGGCTGCCACGGGGCCTCTTCCTCCGGGGCGTGGATGAACACCGGGATCACCGGGCCACCGCGTTCGCGCGCCGCGTTCAGCGCCGGCTGGTCGGTCAGGCGCAGGTCGCGACGCAGCCAGATCAGGGTGGGGCCGCCGGGGTCTGGCATCAGATGCACTCTCGGTGGGCGAACTCGATGTGTGCGCGGGGCGGCGGGGCCGGGGCAACACCAGTCACCCGGTACATGGGGTTACTGTGCCTGGCCGGGCACCTGCTCCAGCAGGCGGTTCGCGGCGTGCAGCGGGTGGTCGGGCAGGATCTCGATCTCGCGTCCATGGTGCCTGCGGGCGAGTTCCGGGGCGGCGCTGCCGGCCAGGAAGCAAGGGACACCGGGACGCCCGAGGATGGCCTCGACGCGGGATAGCTCCGGGCTGCGCAGCAGCTGTGTTGAGGCGTGGATGACGATGGCGGGCGCCTCCTGCCGCTCCACCAGGATATCGAGGGCCTCGGGCGTGGTGGCATCGATGATCGAGAGAGTGCCGACGCCCAGCCGCGCGCAGGCGAGTTGCAGCAGCAGGGCGGTAACCTGCTGCTGCCCCCCGCCCAGTGCGAGGAACGGGCGGAACGGGCCATCGCAGGTCCGCAGGGCACTGCGCAACTGGTCGGCGAATGCGGCTGTGGCCCAGGCCGCGAAGACCGCCAGCCGGGCCTCGCCTCCCGGCTCGTGGCGCGCCTCCTCGCGCAGGTGCTGGTACACCTCCAGGAAGGCGTGTTCGTGCAGCCCGTCCCAGCCGTGGCGCATCACCAGCCGGTCGTAGGTACGTTCCAGCTCCACGATGTCCAGGTTCGCGACCGCGCGGTACAGGGCTTGGGTCAGCGGGTCCTGGGTATGCGGCGCGACGCCGGGTGCGTCCGAACTGCGCATCGGCTCGGGCGCGAGCGGGGTGGCCGAGAGGAGGTCGGCGGGCTCTTCCGCCAGGACCCGGTGGACCTGCGACACCGGGATGCCCTGTTCCAGCAGTTCCAGGATGCGCTTGATCAGCGCGATGTCCTCGTTGCTGTAGAGACGGTGTCCCTTCGGCGTGCGCTGGGGGCGGATCAGCCCGTAGCGGCGTTCCCAGGCGCGCAGGGTTACGTCGTTGACGCCGGTCTCCGCGCATACGTGACGGATGGGGTAGAGCCCTTCCTGGTCGCGGGATTCGATGGAGGTCGCGGATACCATGGGAATAATTGTACAACTACTATACAAGGGATGCGTAGTCCCGCGTTCGATTTGTGCGCCGGCGTGCAGGCATTGCGGCCTGAACCCGGGAAGGGTCGCGCGGGTCGCATCTACATGGCTTGCCCGGACAGGGGCCGGGTCACCGTTGCGAAGGAGTCCATCATGATCATGCCTCTCCGAGTTCTTGCCGGCGTTGTCGCGGGTCTGGCTCTACTGCCAGGGATACCGGTTCAGGCCAATCCGGAGATGGCGCAGAGCGTCTCGCCCTACCTGCGCCTGCATGTGGACGACCCGGTGCGCTGGCGGACCTGGGATCCGGCCCTGCTGGAGCAGGCGCGCGAGGAGCGGCGTCCGCTACTGATCTCCACGGGGTACTACTCCTGCTACTACTGTCACCTGATGCAGGAGGAGAGCTTCCGTGACGAAGGGATTGCCGAGCGCCTGAACACGAACTTCATCCCGGTGAAGGTGGATCGCGAGGTGCATGCGGCGCTGGACGGCTACCTGCTGGAGTTTCAGCGCGCAACCACCGGCAGCGCGGGCTGGCCGCTGAACGTCGTGGTGACCCCGAATGGCCATGCGCTGACCGGCGTGGTGTATGCCCCCCGAGAGCAGTTCGCCGACTTTCTTGATGGTGTATCCACCCGCCTGGAGGGCGATTACGAGCGCTTGCTGGATCTGGCGCAGCGCGGCAGCGCGGAGCTGGCCCGGGAGCTGCGCGCGGGCGAGGAACCGATGTCGGAAGGGCGGGCCGCCCGCCTGCCCGATGTGCTCTGGGCGCGCCTGCAGCGCGAGGCTGATGATCTGCAGGGCGGTTTTGGCCATTCCACCAAATTTCCGCATGCCCCGTACCTGCATGCGATGCTGGAGGCCGAACAGTCCGGCCAGGCCCCGGGCTGGG
>SKNJ01000103.1 GCA_007120575.1 Thioalkalivibrio sp. | reverse complement strand
TAATCACCCGCCACCCCGTAGCCCTCGGCCCGCAGCCGGGTCAGGATACGCTCGGAGTCCACCAGCGCCTTCGGGCAACCCAGGCTGACAAAGCCAACCCGGGGCGCCGGGCTTGACATCGCATTGATCTTGTTCACAGCAAATTCGCCTCGGCGCATGGGGCCCACCCTTCCGAAAACGGCCACCTTTCTGCAGACCGGCCCGGAGGAATCCGCTCCCTTTTCCGTCAGTTACCAGCTATCCAAATGAATCCCGGGCCCCGCACAACCGGGGCCACGATCGGGCCCCGACGCATTCGTCCACAGACTTGTCCACAGGCCATCCCGGGCGGGGAGCCGCTCATCCTGCACCCGCCCCCCGCCTTCGGAGAAGCCCCGGTGGTCCCGACCGGTGCCGGCCAACCCCGAAGAGGCTCGGCCGGCCGTTGTTGATCAAAAACGGACGCACACAAAAGCGACTCGAACGCGAGCGTGTACATTAATCAGTGTTTCCCAAGGCCGGACCAGAAACGCCGCGACACCACGCGGCACTTGCAACGGCACGGGACGGGCGGCTATCCTAGCGCACTTTTCGCCAGAACACGCATGAGCCGACCATGAAAGCCGACATCCATCCGAACTACCACGAAGTCAAGGTCACCTGCAGCTGCGGCGAGCAGTTCCAGACCCGTTCCACCTTCTCCGGTGAGGAGATGCATGTGGACGTCTGCTCGCAGTGCCACCCGTTCTACACCGGCAAGCAGAAGATCGTCGACACCGCCGGCCAGGTCGACAAGTTCAACCGCCGCTTCGCATTCTGAAGTCGGG
The DNA here is from genome assembly GCA_007120575.1 of Thioalkalivibrio sp. Lineage (GTDB taxonomy): Bacteria > Pseudomonadota > Gammaproteobacteria > Ectothiorhodospirales > Ectothiorhodospiraceae > Thioalkalivibrio. The sequence continues at coordinate 1,845 of SKNJ01000103.1, read as the reverse complement.
GCGCCTGCGGGCGCGGAACCACGATCCGGCGAGGGGGGCGCAACACGCGGCCTCGCCTCGCGGCCCATCGAGGGCGCCCCACGGGGCGCCCTCGTTTGTATGGGGCGCGACGGTATACGCGGTCACCCCGCCCCGGGTGTATCCTTGGGGACGCGTATCCGGTTGCCGTTCCGTCCAGCCGGCCGGTTTCGAGGAAATCCCGTCATGAGTCGCTTGCGCCTCCCAATTTGCTTCGGCACCCGCGGCCTGCGCCGCCGGCTGGTCACGTTCGCCCTGACCGGGCTGATCGCCATCGGCCTGACGGTCGCGATCCCCGGCTGCACCACCAACCCGGTCACCGGCCGTTCCCAGCTGATGCTGGTCTCCGAGAGCATGTCGATCGACGCCTCGCGCAGTGCCTATGTGGAGATGCTCGCCCCGGCACGCGAGGAAGGTCGCATCAACGCCGATCCGGAGATGACGGCGCGCGTGCAGACCATTACCGGACGAGTGGTCGCCCAGGCCGTCGAATACCGCCCGGAGACCGCCGACTGGGACTGGGAGATCGCGGTCATCGAGGCCCCCGACACGGCCAACGCCTTCGCGATGGCCGGCGGCAAGATGGCGATCTACTCGGGCATCATCGAACAGCTTGAACTGACCGACGACGAACTGGCCCAGATCATCGGGCACGAGATCGCGCATGCGCTGTCCGCGCACACCGCCGAAAAGATGTCGGTGGCGCTGGCCAGCAACCTGGCCCTGACCGGCTATGCCCTGAGCGGCGACCGCTCCGAACTCGCCCTGACCGGCGCGGCGCTGGGCGCGGTCCTCGCGGTCCAGTTGCCGCACAGTCGCCACATGGAGTCGGAGGCCGACGAGATCGGCATCGAGCTCGCCGCGCGCGCCGGCTACGACCCGGACGCCGCCCCCACCCTGTGGCAGAAGATGGCCGGCCTGTCGAACGGACGCCCCCCGGCCCTGCTCAGCACCCACCCGGCACCGGAATCGCGCCAGCGCGAACTGGCACGCCTGGCCCGGAAATTCCGGCCGGTCTACGAGGAAGCCCGCAACACCGCGGTCCCGACCCATCCGGTGAACTGAACGATTCACGTCCGGGGTCATGACCCCGGACCCCACGCCCCATAAAGGCCCGAAACAACATGTCCAAGGACTTCAACCAGCGCGCCCTCGAGTATCACGAACGATCGCCGGCCGGGAAACTGGCGATCCACGTCACCAAGCCCACCGCGACCCAGGATGACCTGTCGCTAGCCTATTCGCCTGGCGTGGCCGCGCCGGTGCGCGCAATCGCCGAGGACCCGGAACTGGCCTACCGCTACACCGGCAAGGGCAATCTGGTAGCGGTCATTACCGACGGTACGGCGGTATTGGGTCTGGGCAATGTCGGCGCACTCGCCTCCAAACCGGTAATGGAGGGCAAGGGAGTGCTGTTCAAGTCGTTCGCGAATATCGATGTGTTCGACATCGAGGTGCAGGCATCGGAACCGGAAGACTTCATCAATACCGTCGCGCGCATCGCTGGAGGGTTCGGCGGGATCAACCTGGAGGACATCGCCGCCCCCCACTGCTTCGAGATCGAGCGACGCCTGAGCGAACGCCTGGACATCCCGGTGTTCCATGACGACCAGCACGGCACCGCGATCATCACCGCGGCCGGGCTGGTCAACGCGCTGGAGATCCAGGGAAAGGCCCTGGCCGACGCGCGCATCGTTTGCGTCGGCGCCGGGGCCGCGGGGATCGCCTCGATGAAACTGCTGCTGCGCCTGGGCGCGAGCAAGAAAAACCTGTGCATGGTCGATCGCAAGGGCGTGATTCACACCCACCGCGAAGACCTCAACGAAT
>SKNJ01000001.1 GCA_007120575.1 Thioalkalivibrio sp. | reverse complement strand
GTCGGGCTCGCGCACCTCCAGATCGTCGAGGGTGAAATCAAGCGGCGTATCGGCATCAAGCTCGACAAGCTGGCGCGAGAGGCGAATCTGCTCGGCATTCTCGATCAGGGTCTGGCGGCGCTTGGGCTGTTTGATCTCCTCCGCACGCTCCAGAAGCGTTTCCAGATCGCCATATTCGTTGATCAGCAGCGCCGCGGTCTTGATGCCGATACCGGGCGCGCCGGGAATGTTGTCGACGCTGTCGCCGGCCAGCGCCTGCACATCCACCACCCGCTCGGGCCCGACGCCGAAGCGCTTTTCCACCCCTTCGGCATCGACCACCTCGTCGGGCTTGCCCTGCATGCCGGGGCGCAGGATCTCGACCCCGCCGCCGACGAGCTGCATCAGATCCTTGTCGTTGGAGACGATGGTCACCCGCCCGCCCGCCTCGCGCGCCTGGCGCGCCAGCGTGGCGATGATATCGTCGGCCTCATAGCCTTCGGTTTCCTTGCAGGCGATGTTGAAGGCCTCGCTGGCGCGCCGGGTCAGCGGGATCTGGGGGCGCAGATCCTCGGGCATTTCCTCGCGATTGGCCTTGTAGGCCTCATAGAGGTCGTTGCGGAAGGTGTGGCTGCCCGCATCGAAGATCACCGCGACATGGGTTGGGGCGTCGGAGCCGTTGGCGTTGCCGTCGATATAGCGCTGGAGCATGTTGCAAAAACCCGCCACCGCGCCCACGGGCAGCCCGTCGGATTTGCGCGTCAGCGGCGGCAGCGCATGATAGGCGCGGAAGATGAACGACGATCCGTCGATCAGATGCAGATGGCAGCCCTTGCCGAAGCTCATGTCGCAATCCCCGAGGCGGAGTGCCGGGTCATCGCCGCCGCCCGCCCGCTCCGGGCGGATACGCGCCCGATCACGCGGCGGTGTCGCTGCTGTCCGCGTAATCCGCGTGGATGAAACGCTTGTCGCAATAGCCGCATTCGACCCAACCGCTCTCGCGCGGGATCGACAGCCAGACGCGGGGATGGCCCAACGCCCCCTCGCCGCCGTTGCAGGCGATGCGGAAGCTGGACACGATTTCGGTTTCGGGCGCCTCGTGGGCGGGGATGCGTGTCATGGGCGGGACCTTCCTTCTCGCGGCGCTGCGCAATGTCGGGCTGCGAGCGCCATGATAGTGGATACGCCGGCGCGGGCAAGAGCGCGCGCCGGCATCCCCGGTTCAGGCCGGCGGCGGGCCGTAGGCGTTGGGGCCCTCGTCGCCGCGCAGGAAGCCCAGCTCGACCAGCGCCCAGATGGCCGCGACAAACGATATGAACAGAATGATCGAGGCCGCGGCGCCGGGCACCATTGCCTCCATGCCCTGGAATTCGCCCATGGGCATGCCCTCGATCTGACCTTCGGGGATCTCGCCGAACTGCCCCATCCCCATCGGGCGATAGCCGATGCCGAAGGTCTGCATGACCAGCGACAGAAGGCCCGGCCCGTAGAAGAGCGCCAGCCGTGGCATCGGCGGTTTGCCGCGATCGGCGAGCCGCTTGGTGGCCAGTGCGAGCGCCGGGTAGAAAAACGCCAGCATCACCAGCAGGCCGATAAGCTGGCCAAAGAAGCCACCCCCCAGCACGGCGGCGATCACCAGGTTGAGAACCAGCGCCGCCACGAAAAGGATGATGACGCCCAGCCACCATTGCCCGCGCCGTATGCGCCCGTCGAAGGACAGAAAGAGATCCATGTTGCAAGCCTTTGTCGAACTGCGGTTTCTTTGTTTCGAGGCCGTGACGCTAGCGCCCCGCGTGATGGCTCGCAAGCCCCGATATGCCCTTGGCGCGCCGGTTGCATTCGCGCGAAAAACCCTGTTTCTGGGGGTGTGGTCCGGCCGCTGCCGGATGCGTCGAAGGATCATGCGCCATGAGCGACAACGCCATCGAGATCAGCGCGCTGCGCAAGGTCTACGCCGCCGCCGGGCGCGAGCCCGAGAAGGTCGCGCTGAAGGATGTGGACCTCGACGTGCCCGCGGGGTGCATCTTCGGCTTGCTCGGCCCCAATGGCGCGGGCAAGTCCACGCTGATCAACATCCTTGCCGGGCTGGTGACCAAGACCTCCGGCAAGGTGCGCATCTGGGGCTTCGATCAGGACGTCAATCCGCGCCAGAGCCGCGCGGCGATCGGGGTGATGCCGCAGGAACTGAACATGGATCCGTTCTTCACCCCGCGCGCGGCGCTGGAGGTGCAGGCCGGGCTCTACGGCGTGCCCAGGAGCCAGCGCCGCACCGACGAGATCCTCGAGCTGATCGGGCTGACCGACAAGGCCGGGGCCTACGCGCGCAACCTCTCGGGCGGGATGCGCCGACGGCTGCTGCTGGGCAAGGCGCTGGTGCACCACCCGCAGATTCTGGTGCTCGACGAGCCCACCGCCGGGGTGGATCTGGAGCTTCGCCAGACGCTGTGGACCAATGTGCGCCGCCTCAACGACGACGGCATGACCATCATCCTGACCACGCATTACCTTGAGGAAGCCGAGGCGATGTGCGACGAGATCGCCATCATCAACCACGGCGAGGTCGTCGCGCGCGACCGCACATCGACGCTTCTGGGCCGGCTCGAATCGAAATCGCTTGTGGTGCATCCCGAGGGCCGGGTGCCCGCCGGATTGAACCTGCCCGAGGGGGTGAGC
>SKNJ01000196.1 GCA_007120575.1 Thioalkalivibrio sp. | reverse complement strand
TGCGTCTATGTGGCGGGCGAGGTTGATGTATCGCTGACGGACGACCCCGATGCCTGTGATGAGATTGATGCGTGGTGCCCGCACCTGGCTGGCGGCGATAGCGGCTGGGGATACTCGGAATAGGACCGCGACTTCCGTGGGCGGCCCCGACGTTGGCCGGGGCGAGCGTCGGGGGGTTCGTTAGGAGGTTGCCACGGCCCCTGACGGGGCCTTGCAGTGACGGTGGCAGAAGCACCGTCATCGCGAGGAGCGCAGCGACGTGGCGACCTCCGTGGGCGACCCCGGCGTCGGCCGGGGCATGCGTCGGGGGTTCCGTTGGGAGGTTGCCACGGCCCCTGGCGGGGCCTCGCAATGACGGGGGCCGGGAGAGAGCACCGTCATCGCGGGCCGGCGAGTTCGCGGTGGCGGGTTTCGGCGTGGCGGCGGGAGGCCGGCCCAAGGTCGCCATGCTCGAGGGCGCGGCGGTAGGCGGCGCGTGCCTCGCCGGGCTGGCCGAGGTGTTCCAGGGAGTGGGCCAGTGCCAGCCAGTGACGTCCTGACGGGTCGTCCTGCAGTAGTTCGTGATAGTGGCGGCTTGCCTCGGCGTGCCGGTTCGCGTGCTGCAGGGCACGCGCGAGCAGGGCTCGGCTAGCAGGTTCGCGATCGTTGGCCGGGGTCTGTTCGAGGAGTCGCAGCGCGGCCTCCGCGTCCTGCTGGCGGAGGTAGAGCCGGGTGCGGGCGCGCACCAGGGCGGGTTCGCCAGGGGCGTGTTCGAGGCCCGCGTCCAGTGCGCGCCCGGCGGCTGTCTCGCGCCCGATGCGGGTGAGCGCATCGGCCAGTGCCAGACGGGCCTGGATGTGACCCGGATCGTGTCCGAGGGCCTGTTCCAGCAGCCCGGTGGAGGGACGCCATTGACGCTCGGCCTGCAGCTGGCGCGCGCGCTGGTACAGCGCGGTGGCCTGCTCCGCGGGCGTGGCGGTCCGGCGTTCGATCTCGCCTGGTGGTGCCTCGGGCGGGGCCGCAAGGGCGTCTCCGGGCCGTGGGGCCGGTTCGCGGGTCTCCCCGGATCGGGGAGTCGTCGCTTCGGTTGGGCTGGGGTCGGCGTCCGCAGTCGGGTGTTCGGCGGCATCCACGACGGGTTCGTCGGCGGCGGTGCCACCATCCGGGGCGGACTCGGTTGTAGCGTCCGGTTCCGGAACTTGCGCACTGGCTGGGGGCGGTGTCGCCGGCGGGTCCGTTGCGGTGACCCGCAGCGGTTCGGGAGCGGGCAGGTCGGCGACGGCGGGTGCGGCGACGAAATCCTCCAGCGGGCCGAGCAGGCTCGGACGGGCAAGGCCTGTTCCGGGGCGTTGCGGCGTCCACGGCAGTCCCGGGGATGGCGACGCAGCGGGGGCGACGTGGCCGGACGGGTCGGAACCCCTGGGTTCCGGCGGGACGAGATAGTGCAGTCCGGCGCCCACTACCGCGGTGATCAGGACGCCCGCCACAAGGGGGGCTCGCCAGCGGCTGTGCCGCCGCCGGTGCCGGTCGGGCGGGGGCGCGGCGGCATGTGGTAGCGGATCGCCAGCGTTGCGGCGCTCGAGGTTGCGCAGGGTGTCGTTGAGCAGGCTCACACCGGTATGCCCCAGTGCCACAAGGCAACGCCGGCGAGGGTGCCCAGGATGGCGGCGAGGATCCAGGGCGTTGCGCGGTCGCGCGCGGGTGCCGCGGCCTCGGTGTCGGCGGCCGCCCGATTGACGTTGCGGATTCCGGCCCGGCGCTGTCCGTGTCCGAACGCGTCGAGCAGGGCCTTGTGTGCAAGGATGTTGAGCAGGCGCGGGACGCCTCCGCTGCGCTCGGCGAGCCGGCGTTCGGCGGTACGGCTGAACAGGTCGGCCGTGGCACGCCCGGCGGTGATCTGGCGCTGGCGCAGGTAGTCGCGGACTTCTGCACGGTCCAGGGGTTGCAGTTGGCTGGCATGGGTGATGCGCTGACGGATCTGGCGCAGGTTGGTCTGGCGCAGGCGCTCGTCCAGTTCGGGCTGGCCCAGCAGGATCATCTGCAACAGGCGTTCGGATTCGCCCTCCAGGTTGGTCAGCAGCCGAACCGTCTCGATGGTCTCGTCCGGCATGGTTTGCGCCTCGTCCAGCAACAGCACCACGCGGCGTCCGCTGCGTGCACGCTCCAGCAGTTCGTCCTGGATCCGCGACATCAGCCAGCGAGCCCCGGCCGGATCGTCGGGCAGGTTAATGCCCAGTTCGCGCGCGACCGCGGCCAGCAGTTCGTTGGGTTCCAGGTGCGGGTTGGGGATGTAGGCGGTGTCGTACGTCGCCTCCAGGCGGTTCAGGAGTTCGCGGCACAGCAGGGTCTTGCCGAGCCCGACCTGGCCGGTGATCTTGAGGAAGGCATCGCCGGATTCCAGCCCCAGGCACGCGGTGTTGAGGGCCTCGTGCATGCTCCGCGAGAGGTACAGGTAGCGGGTGGCCGGCGTGAGCATGAACGGCGGCTCGTGCAGGCCGAAGTGGTGCAGGTAGAGCGCGCTCACGCCGACTGGGTCCGCATCGTGCCGGCCCTACATCTCCAGGACGCGGTGATCCGCTCCGTCCCAGTCGCGCAGGCGCTGGCGAGTGCGATCGAGTTCGGTCTCCCAGGTGTCGCCGTCGGGGTCCACCACCAGCGGGCGCAGCAGGATCACCAG
>SKNJ01000052.1 GCA_007120575.1 Thioalkalivibrio sp. | reverse complement strand
TGCATGTTCGCGCTGGCGCCGTAGGTCTCCAGCACCAGCGCGAACAGCAGATCACCCGGGACGCAGAATCGCCGCGAGTCCGCGTCATGGATGGGATTGAAATCGCCCGCCAGGGTCTTGGCGAAGCGGCTGCCCTGCTCCGGAGTCACAACGAGCTGGCCGTCACGATAACGGTAAAACTCCTGCAGAAAGCTGTTCTGGGTCTGGGTCACGCACTCCCCCGAATATCCGTTTTCGCTGGTTTTGCCCGCCACTATAGCCCCAAATGCCTGGCAATGACGCCGAGGAAGGCACCACCATAGCGTTCCAGCTTGTGCTGGCCGACCCCGGTGATCCCGGCCATCTCTTCCGGACTCCGCGGCGCGCTGGCGACCATCTCCAGCAGGGTCGCATCGCTGAAGATCACATAGGGCGGGACCCCCTGCTCCCGCGCCAGCTCGGTGCGCAGACCCCGCAGGGCCTCCCACAGGGCCCGATCTTCCGCATCCATCTCCGCGACGCTGCGTGCGGTGTCGCGCCGGGCCGGCTTGCCGGCCCCGGATTTCGGGGACGGCGCGGCGATCTCGCGACGCAGGTGGATCTCGGCCTCGCCGCGCAGAACCGGCCGGCAGGACGGATCCAGGCGCAGGCTGCCGTGACCCTCCGGATCCAGGCGCAGCAGGCCGCGGGCCAGCAACTGGCGCACCACGCCCCGCCATTGCGCCGTCTCCAGTTCCGTCCCGATCCCGAAGGTGCTCAGCTGGTCATGCCCGAGCCGCGCCAGCCGCTCGCCGCGGCTGCCACGCAGCACACCGATCACGTACCCGGCGCCGAACCGCTCGCCGGTGCGGTAGATGCACGACAGCAGCTTCTGCGCCGCGACCGTGGCATCCCAGGTCTCCGGTGGGTTCGTACAATTGTCACAGGTTCCGCAGGGTTCCGGCATGGTCTCGTCGAAATACGCGAGCAGGGCCTGCCGCCGGCAGCTCGTAATCTCGCAAAAGCCCAGCATCGCCTCCAGCTTCTGCTGTTCCACCCGCTGACGCTGCTCGCCGGCCTCCGAGCCCTGCAGCATCTGACGCAGGGTCACCACGTCCTGCAGGCCATAGACCATCCAGGCATTGGCCGGCAGACCATCGCGGCCGGCGCGGCCGGTCTCCTGATAGTAGCCCTCCAGGCTCTTCGGCAGATTCAGGTGGGCGACAAAACGCACGTTCGGCTTGTCGATACCCATACCGAAGGCGATGGTCGCAACCATCACCACGCCCTCGTCGCGCAGGAATCGCTGCTGGTTCGCCGCGCGCTCGGCGGCCGGCAAGCCGGCGTGGTACGGCAGCGCGTCGATACCGTGCTGTGCCAGCCAGGCGGCCGTGGTATCGACCTTCTTGCGCGACAGGCAGTAAACGATCCCGGCCTCGCCGGGGTGCTCCTCGCGCATGAACCGCAATAGCCGGTCGCGGGCCGCCCCGCCACGGCCGCCGTCGGCCTGCGCCACGCGATAGCGGATGTTCGGGCGATCGAAGGAGCTAATGAACGCACGCGCCTGTTCCAGCCGCAGGCGCTCGCGCATCTCCTGACGCGTTGGGCCATCGGCGGTCGCGGTCAGGGCCAGACGCGGGACCTGCGGGAAGCGCTCTGCAAGCACCGCCAGTTGCCCGTACTCCGGGCGGAAATCGTGCCCCCACTGCGATACGCAATGCGCCTCGTCGATCGCGAACAGGGCCAGATCGAGACCCTCCAGGCGCTCCAGCATTCCGGGTGCGAACAAGCGTTCCGGGGACAGATACAACAGATCCAGCTCGCCGGCGTGCAGCGCCGCCAGCGCCGAACGTGACTGCTGCGCGTTCTGGCCGGAATCCAGGCTGGCCGCCGCCACCCCGTTCTGGCGCAGCGCCGCGACCTGATCCTGCATCAGGGCGATCAGCGGCGAGATCACCACGCCGCAACCGCGCCGTGCCAGCGCGGGGATCTGGTAGCAAAGCGACTTGCCGCCACCGGTGGGCATCAGCACCACCGCGTCGCCTCCGGCGGTCACATGCTCGACGACGGCCTGTTGCTGGCCACGAAAATCGCTATAGCCGAAGGTCTCGCGCAGAATCTCCAGCGGCGTTGCCGCCGGAGCGCTTCCCTGCGCCTGCCCGGCCGCAAGACCCGAGGGTTCCAATGGCAGCTCTCCAGAATCACGGGACAATCGGCGCAGACTGCCGAATGCCCTCGTCGGCTGCAAGCGCGCCCGCACGGACACTGCCATCGTCGCCCCAGGGGTCTCCGGTTGCCCTCCCCCCCAGCCGACGGGGTCGTTACGACCTGGGGCCAACATGGACCCGGGACGCGCCTTTCCCGCAAGATACCCATCGCGGTAAACTTTCAAATCCATTTCTGCCCCGGGATCCCCATGACACGCTACCTCACTCTGCTCCTGGCCCCGACGCTGCTGGTTCTCGCGGGCTGCTCCGACGCACCCGACGCGACCTCCGACGAACGGGCAGACACCCCCGCCAGCGACCGCCAGACAGCCGAGGGCCCCAGCACACAACCGGAATACACCCTGCCGCCGGAAGACTTCCAGGCGGAGCCGGAGGCCGGACGTTCGCTGTTCCGGCAGAACTGCATGCAGTGTCACGGCGAGGACGCGCGCGGCACCGACCAGGGCCCGCCCCTGATTCATCGGATCTACGAGCCCTCGCATCACCCCGATATCACCTTCCACCGCGCCGCGGCGCTGGGCGTGCATCAACACCACTGGGAGTTCGGGGACATGCCGCCGGTGGCCGGCATCAGCGGGGAAGACACCGCGCACATCATCGCCTGGATCCGCCAGGAACAGCGCGCTGTCGGCATCGACTGACCGTCAGCATCTCACACCCACCCGGACGAACGTCGGGGGTTTCAGCCGGAGGTTGCCACGGCCCCTGCGGGGCCTCGCCATGACGGGGGCAGAGAGAAGCACCGTCATCGCGAGGCGCGCAGCGCCGTGGCGATCTCCAGGGGTGACCCCGGCGTGGGGCTGCATCGCGTGCATGGCCGGATTGGCTTCGCCCCGCGGACAAAACACCTGGCGGGCAGTAGAGTAGGGCCACTCCCCAACACGGACGATCCCGATGCGCGGACATTCTGGCGTCCATGACGCACCGCTGGATGGTGGCGTCAACTGGCGCATCATCCGCAGCCTGCTGCCCTATCTCGCCGAGTTCCGCGGACGCCTGTTCATGGCCCTGGGGCTGATGGCCCTGGCCAAGCTGGCCACGGTCGCGGTCCCGCTGGTGCTCAAGTACATCGTCGACCACTTCGAGGGCGCCGGCGCCGACGCGATGATCACCGTGCCCCTGGCCCTGTTGCTGGGCTACGGGTTGCTGCGCTTCGGCGGGACCTTCTTCGGCGAGCTGCGCGACGCGGTCTTCGTACGCGTAGCCGAACGCGCGATGCGTCGCGCGGCCCTGCGCGTGTTCGAGCACCTGCACCGGCTGGAACTGGGCTTTCACCTGTCGCGCCAGACCGGGGCGCTGGCACGCGACATCGAGCGCGGCACCGCGGGGATGAGCTTTCTGCTGCGCTTCATGGTGTTCAACATTCTTCCGACCATCCTCGAGATCGGTCTGGTCGCGGTGATCCTGCTGGTGGCCGTGGGTCCGCTATTCATGTTCACCGTGTTTGTCGCGGTGGCGATCTACATCGCCTTCTCGGTCTGGGTCACTGAATGGCGCACCCGCTTCGTGCGCGAGGCCAACCTGCGCGACAACGAATCCAATACCCACGCCATCGACTCGCTGCTGAACTACGAGACCGTGAAGTACTTCGGCAACGAACGCTTCGAGTCCGACCGCTACGACCGGCATCTGGCTGCCTGGGAGAAGGCGCGCACCAAGAACGTACTGTCGCTGGTGCTGCTGAACAGCGGCCAGGCCCTGATTGTCGCCGGCTCGATCACCGTGATGATGCTGCTGGCCGCCCGTCAGGTCGCCGACGGCGCAATGACCGTGGGCGACCTGGTGATGGTCAATGCCTACATGATCCAGCTGTTCATGCCGCTGAACTTCCTCGGCTTCGTCTATCGCGAGATTCGCCAGTCGCTGGCCAATATCGAACGCCTGTTCGGCCTGCTGGAGACACCGGCCCGGGTCCAGGATCACCCCGGCGCCCCGGACCTGGTAGTCCGTGAAGGGACGGTACGTTTCGAGGGCGTGGAGTTTCGCTACCAGGACAACCGGTCGATCCTCGAAGATGTCTCGCTGGAGATCCCGGCGGGGCACAAGGTCGCGGTCGTCGGCCCCAGCGGCGCCGGGAAATCCACCCTGGCTCGCCTGCTGTTCCGGTTCTATGACGTGAATGCCGGCCGCATCACCATCGACGGACAGGACATCCGCGAGGTCACCCAGGACAGCCTGCGCCGGGCGATCGGCGTGGTTCCGCAGGACACCGTGCTGTTCAACGACACCATCCGCTACAACGTCGCCTACGGCCAGCCCGATGCGAGTCCGGAGGCAGTCGAGCGGGCCGTGCACCTGGCTCACCTGGACGACTTCATCGCGCGCCTGCCGGACGGGCTGGATACTGTCGTCGGGGAACGCGGTCTGAAAGTCTCCGGCGGCGAGAAACAGCGCATCGCGATCGCCCGGGTGCTACTGAAGAACCCGCCGATCCTGATCTTCGACGAGGCGACCTCGTCGCTGGACTCCGGCTCGGAGAAGGCCATCCTCGAGGCGCTGAACGAGATCGCCACACGCCGCACCACCCTGGTCATCGCGCACCGGCTGTCGACGGTGATGGACGCCGACCAGATCGTGGTGCTGGAGCACGGACGCGTGGTCGAACGTGGCACCCACCGCGAACTGCTGGCCCATGGCGGCGCATATGCCCGCCTGTGGCAGCATCAGCAGGAACACGAACCGGCCGCCAGCGGGGACTGACCGACTCCCTCAGTCCGGGTCGACGCGGCCGCGCAGGGACTTCTTGCGCCCGCGCCGGATCTTGGTCTCCAGGCGCCGCAGCCTGGACGCGCGGCTCGGTCGGGTCGGCTTGCGCTTCTTGACTGGCTGCCCGGCCTCGCGGATCAGTTCTACAAGGCGTTCCAGCGCATCCTCGCGATTGGCCTCCTGCGTGCGGTACTGCTGCGCCTTGATCACTACCACCCCGTCGCGGGTGATGCGCTGGTCGCGGCGCCGCAACAGGCGCTGCTTGTAGAAGTCCGGGAGGCTGGAGGTGCGGATATCGAAGCGCAGGTGGATCGCCGAGGCAACCTTGTTGACGTTCTGACCGCCCGCGCCCTGCGCCCGGATCGGGCTCAGTTCGATCTCCGACTCCGGGATCTCCACATTGTCGGAGATACGCAGCATGTCGTTCAGCGGAATTCGCCGCCCCGGATACGGCCTTCGTCGTCCAGTTCCGCGAAGAACCGCGAGCGATCGGTACGGTACTCCTGGGTGACGATGTCGCCCGGCAGTACCAGGGTCACGTCCGGGTAAACCCGCCGGAATTCCTCCGGGGTCGGGTGCGCCTCGACAAAACTCAGGAAGGGGTCCATCTGTTCCACCTTGCCGGGGCGCGGTTCGGGTTCGTCGGCCGGCGTACCGTTGGACTGCAGCGAGCAGCCACTGATGGCCAGCGCCAGCACCAAGGCGGCCAGCAGCCGGATGGTTTGCAAGCTCCACATCATGTCACCCTCCAGTGTCGCAGTCCTGGGCCGGTATGGCCCGACCCCGCGTCGGGGCCGCCCACAGAGATCGCCGCGTCGCTGCGCTCCTCGCGATGACGGTGCTCGCAACCCCGTCGTTGCGAGGCCCCGCAAGGGGCCGTGGCAACCTCCGGACGGAACCCCGACGTCCGTCCTGGCCAACGCCGGGGCCGTCCACGGAGATCGCCACGTCGCTGCGCTCCTCGCGATGACGGTGCTCGCAACCCCGTCATTGCGAGGCCCCGCAGGGGCCGTGGCAACCTCCGGGCGGAACCCCCGTCCGTCCTGGCCAACGCCGGGGCCGCCCGCGGAGATCGCCACGTCGCTGCGCTCCTCGCGATAACGGTGCTCGCAACCCCGTCGTTGCGAGGCCCCGCAAGGGGCCGTGGCAACCTCCGGACGGAACCCCGACGTCCGTCCTGGCCAACGCCGGGGCCGCCCACGGAGATCGCCACGTCGCTGCGCTCCTCGCGATGACGGGGTTGGGGTGCGCGCCTCGCGACGACGGTGCGCGACGTTCGCGCTAAGCTGTCGACTGGCCGTGTTCGCGCGTGGCCTCGAAGCGGATCTCCGGCCATTTTTCCTGCGCCATCTGCAGGTTCACCCGGGTCGGCGCGATGTAGACCAGGTCGCCACCATGATCGATCGCCAGGTTGTCGGCCGCCTTCTGTTTAAATTCTTCGAGTTTTTTCGGATCGTCGGATTCAATCCAGCGCGCGGTCTGCACGTTCACGTTCTCGAACTTTGCCTCTACCTTGTACTCGGTGCGCAGCCGCTCCGCCACCACTTCGAACTGCAGCACGCCGACCGCTCCCAGGATCAGGTCGTTGCTGGTCAGCGGCCGATAGAGCTGGGTTGCGCCCTCCTCGCACAGTTCCTGCAGCCCCTTGGCGAGCTGCTTCATCTTCAGCGGATCCTTCAGTTGCGCGCGCCGGAACAGCTCGGGCGCGAAGTTCGGGATCCCCGTAAAGGTCAGGTTCTCGCCCTCGGTAAAGGTATCGCCGATGCGGATCGTCCCGTGGTTGTGCACGCCGATGATGTCGCCGGGATAGGCGGTCTCGACATGCTCGCGATCGGAGGCCATGAAGGTCAGCGCATCCGGGATCTTCACATCGCGCCCGATGCGCACGTGGCGCAGCTTCGCGCCCTTGTCGAAGGTCCCGGAGCAGATGCGCATGAACGCAATGCGGTCACGGTGGTTCGGATCCATGTTGGCCTGGATCTTGAACACGAAGCCGGTGAACTTCTCCTCGGTGGGGTCGACGGTGCGCGTATGCGCCGGCCGCGGCAGTGGCGCCGGGGCATATTCGACGAAATCGTCCAGCAGTTCCTCGATCCCGAAGTTGTTAATCGCGGAGCCGAAGAACACCGGGGTCTGCTCACCGCGGAGATAGGCCTGCTGGTCGAACTCGTGCGACGCGCCCTGGACCAGTTCCAGTTCCTCGCGCAGTTCGTCGGCCTGCGGCCCCAGCAGTTCGTCCAGGCGCGGGTTGCCCAGTCCCTCGACGATCTCGCCGGTGGACTTCTTCCCGCCTTCCTCGGGGTCATACAGGTGCACCGCGTCGCGCCGCAGGTGATACACGCCCCGGAAACGCTTGCCGCTCCCGATCGGCCAGGTCACCGGGGCGCACTGGATCTTCAGCACCTCCTCGACCTCGTCGAGCAGTTCGATCGAGTCGCGCCCCTCGCGGTCCATCTTGTTGACAAAGGTCATGATCGGCGTATCACGCAGCCGGCAGACCTCCATCAGCTTGATGGTGCGTTCCTCCACACCCTTGGCCGCGTCGATCACCATCAGCGCGGAGTCGACTGCGGTCAGGGTACGGTAGGTATCCTCGGAGAAATCGGCGTGCCCCGGGGTATCCAGCAGGTTCACGATGCGCCCCTTGTAGGGGTACTGCATCACCGAGGAGGTCACCGAGATGCCGCGCGTCTTCTCCATCTCCATCCAGTCGGAGGTCGCATGGCGCGACGACTTGCGCCCCTTGACCGTACCGGCGAGCTGGATCGCGCCGCCGTACAGCAGGAGCTTTTCGGTCATGGTGGTCTTGCCCGCATCCGGGTGCGAGATGATCGCGAAGGTCCGGCGCCGGGCGGTTTCCTCGAGAAAGGACATCAGGGGATTCGCCAGTTCGGTAAACCGCCTAGTTTAACGCGAACCGGGCGTACGCCGCTCCCGGCAGGAGCCAGCCCTGCCGACGAAACGGTGTCGGACTCATCCCCGGCGCGGGCAGGCGCTTCGCGCGCGAGGCGCGCCCCTACAGTGACCGATCGGGCACCGCGGGACACCGCGGCCCCGGGTGGTCAACGGGCAGCAGCGGCGCGCAGGCCGGGCTCCTCGCGCAGCCGGGTTTCGGCGGTGTTCAGGTCGCGACGCGTCAACTGTGCCTGGAGGCTGCGGATTCGTTCCTCGTCACCCGCGCGACTGAACCAGACATAGGCCTGCACCCGGTCACGCGGCACGCCACGTCCGCTCTGATGCAACCGGCCCATACCGATCTGCGCGCTGCGGTGCCCCTGCTGCGCGGCCTTCGAATACCATTCGGCGGCGCGCGCCGCATCCCTCGGCGTTGCCCGGCCGTGCTCGTGGAAGTAACCCGTCGAGTACTGGGCCTCGGGCACCCCCTGTTCGGCAGCACGGGTCAGCCATTGCAAGGCAGCCGTGTCGTCGCGCTGCGCGCCTCCGGTAAACCGGCTGCCAATCCAGTACTGGGCCTCGGCGTGGCCGAGCTCGGCGGCCCGGGTGTAGTGTTCCAGGCTGCGCTCGGGATCGACGGCCACACCCTCGCCCACCGCGTACATGTAGCCCAGGTAGTAATGCGAGCGGGGCTCGTCGTCGCCCGCCGCGCGCTGGAACCAGTGCGCGGCCGCGGCATGATCGACCGGAGTGCCACGCCCGACGTAGTTGGCCATGCCGGCATCGAACATCGCCTGGGTGTCACCCCGCTCGGCATTGGCCTCGCGCACCTCGTACCAGACGCCCAGCAGTTCCTGCTGGCGTTCGACCTCGTCGTAACCGTAGTCACCGGCCTGGAGCGTGCCGATCGTCAGCGGAGCCAGCAGGAAAGCGGAACACAGGACAGTCGAAAGGACACGCATCGGGGCAACCTCATCACGGCGGGGACTCATCGATCATAGGCCCGCCCCGGTCCGCGCGCAAAAGCGAAGGCGCGAGACGTGAACCGGGACGCGCAAATGCGTCCCCAACCCGCCTCAGGAGAGTGCTTCCGGGACCGGAGCGCCGCCGCAGGGACGTTTGAACACCCAGGCGTCCTCGCGGCCGCTGGGCAAGGGGTAATAACGCGGGCGCGTACCGATATGCTGGAAACCCTCGGAGCGATAGAGCGCCAGTGCCACCGTGTTCGACGGCCGCACCTCCAGGAACAGGGCCTCCGCGCCCTGCTCGCAGGCAAAGCCGAACAGCCGCTGGAGCAGATAGCGCCCGAGACCGTGGCCCTGCCAACGCGGATCCACCGACAGGTTGAGCAAATGCGCCTCGCCCGCTGCCACGGTCAGCACCGCGTGGCCGACCTGGCGCCCGTCCGCCTCCAGCACCCAGCAGTCGTAGCCGACGCGGATACAGTCCTCGAAGATCCGCGTGGTCCACGGATAGTCATAGGTCGCGCGCTCGACCCCCATCACGCGCTCGATGTCTGCGACCTGCATGCGGCGCATGACGGGCTGGGTATGCGGCTCGGCACTCATGGCGACGGCAACTCCCACGGGAAACGATCAGGCCTTCGAGCCCGGCGGGCGACCTCAGGTTCCCCGGCCGGGCAGGTGCGAGTCAATCCCTGGCGAACAATCCCTCGATGGCCACCAGGCGCTGGGCCGCCGGGGTATCCTCGCGCCCTCCCCCGACGATCGCCTCGCGGTAGCCACGCAGCAACTCCGGCAGGGCGGCCACAACCTGCCTGCGACGCAGGCGCCCGACCCCGGTCAGTGGCCACATCGCGCGGTAGTCGCAATTGGGCAGGGCATCGCAAACCATTACGCCCCAGCCGCGCTGCGCGACATTGTGCTCGTGTTCCCGGATGACCAGGCGGTAGACATGCTCGGCGTCCATGTCCGCCATGCCCACCCCGGGGCCGACATACTCCAGGCGCAGGGCCTCCGCGATCGCGTTCAGTTCCTGCTCCAGCAGGCCCAGGGCGGTGTCCGCCTCCGGGCTCAGGGCGCCATTGCCCCGCGCGGCCTCGGCCAGTGGCCGGAGCCTCTCGACTTCAATCCTGGTGCTCATGCTGCGTACACTCCCAGCTATCGGGTGGAGATTCCCCCGGGGGCCGGGGCGCGCGCAACCATAGGCAAACCCCGCGCCCGCCGCAAGAAACGACGCAACCCACCGGGAGCCGAGCGCATGACCCATCCCCCCATCGCCCTGACCATCGCCGGCTCGGACCCGGGAGGCGGGGCCGGATTGCAAGCCGATCTGACCACCTTCACCCGGCTCGGTGTGCACGGGGCCACGGCGGTCACGGCGGTCACCGTCCAGGACACCACCAACGTGATGGACTTCAGTGTGCTCTCCGCGCTGCAACTGCGCGCCCAGATCGAGGTCACCCTCGCCGACCTGGACGTCCAC